>CAZPUI010000215.1:0-5055 GCA_964589695.1 uncultured Solibacteraceae bacterium
CAGCGGGGAGCGGGGACGACGGCGGGACGCGGCGTCACCGCAGCAGGCGGGAGATCGCAGGGATGCTGCTGGCGATCTGGGGGCAGCACCCCTTCCGCCTGGCGCGGGGCATCCCCATGGCGGGCATGGTGGAGAGCGGCAGCGGGCAGTTCTACGGCAAGGGCTATCAGGACGTCATGCGCCGCACCCCCAGCATTCGCCGCATGCAGGAGACCTTCGGCTTCAACCCCAAGGTGGACATCAAGGACGCCCTGCGGAAGGCCATCGACTTCTTCGTGGAGGAGCACAAGGCCATGTCCAAGGTGGTGGATCCCGAGGGGTGAGGCACTCGATTCAAGGGCTTCCCATGACAGTAATGCAATCCACCTGGTGCCCCATCCTGTCCGGGGAGACTGCGAAAAAGGCATGGGAGGGTATTCACTGCGTATGCGAAAGCATCGCGCGCATCAAGGACTGGTCCATTTTCGGGGGCAGTCTCGCTGGGGGAGCCTCGGGTGCCGCCCTTCTTTTTGGCTATTTGGCAGATGTGACCGGAGACGAAGCGGCACTGAATACCTGCAAACAACTTCAAAGAATTGCGGTCGAACAGCTCGCTGCGAATCATACCTTACCTTCCCTGTTTGCAGGTTTTTCAGGAATTGGGTGGGCTGGCAGCCATCTGCATGAACTCCTGGATCCCGAGGGAGAGGACCCCGCTTCCGAAATCGACGCGGGCCTTCTTTTCCTCTTGGATCGCCCAAGGTGGGTTGACGACTATGACTTGATAGCAGGCCTGGTCGGCTTTGGCGTGTACGGGCTCGAACGTCTGAAGAAAGGCCGAGGCCAAGAGATCCTCGCCCATGTGATTACCCACCTGGAGCGCCTTGCCATTGCCAAGGAAGAGGGGTTTGCATGGCTGACGCCACCCCACCACCTACCCCTTTGGCAAAGGGAGAAGGCACCAGCGGGTTATTGGAATCTGGGGCTGGCCCACGGCATTCCAGGCGTGCTGGCATTCCTCGGACAAGCCGTCCAAGTGGGCGTGGAAACCGAACGAGCAAAGCGCCTGTTGGAAGGTGGCATGGCTTGGTTTCTGGCGCGTCGCAATCCGGTAGGCTCTCTCGGTTGGTTCGCCACTCACCTGCCGGAGGGAAAGCCCTGGCCGGGCGAGGGGAGCCGCATCGCTTGGTGCTACGGTGACCTGGGTGTGTCGACGGCCCTCCTTCAGGCGGCCCAAGTTCTGGGGCGGGAGGGGTGGACCCAACTGGGGCTCCAGGTGGCCTTGGATGCGGCCAAGCGTCCACGCACGCACCGCGGCGTCCTGGACGCGGTGGTGTGCCACGGTGCGGCGGGGAACGCGTTGATGTTCATGCGCCTCTTTCACGCGACCGGAATGGAGCCGTTTCGCGAAGCGGCCCTCGATCACCTTGAGTGGACCATGTCTATGCGGGAACCGGACCAGGCCTTCGGAGGATTTCCACAGCACCGGTTAAACGACGATCGCCATTCCACATTCCAATACAATCCTGGCTTATTAGAAGGAGGTGCCGGAGTGGCGATGGTGCTTTTAGCGGCCCTCACGCACAAGGTACCAGATTGGGATCGACATTTGTTGGTTAGCCTGCAACCACGAAGTTAGATATGGATAAAAGGCAGCTGCATTGTGGGTGATGATTCAAACATTGGTTATAATTCGCGATATTGTTAGAGCTAGATCATGCACATGTCCATTTACTTGGTCCACACTTGTGTCCAGCATCTCTGGAAAAGCATTGCTCGCACTGAGAATCTGGACTGAAATTTTGCTGGGTACCACAAGACGCTCGAACATTGCAACTGGCAGGTCCTTGATCGCAGGTATGCCCCGTACCGCATGTGAAAGGATCTGCATATGTCACCTCGCCACTGGATGGATCTTCTCCACCCCATCCAGCTGCAATCCTGCGCTCCATTTCATCTGTGAGACGAACGAGCGTGTCCTTATGAAGTTGAAGTTTCATTTTTAGTTACTCCTTGAAATGGCCGAAATAGTTCGGCAGGGTAAACAGGCGTTCAGCTTCTCAGTGTTGCTATCTGCTATGGAGGTTTCCCCAGCGCGTAGCCAGGGTTGAATTCCCACAGACACGGGCAAGTTGAGAGGCCAGCTGTGGAAGTTCCGGTGCCTGGAGCCTTGCCATGGCGGACTGTAGGACGCCATGGGCCTTCTCGATGTCTCCAAGCCTCAGGTAGGCTTCGAGAAGGGGCGCCACACGGGCGCTCCAGACTCCCTTGAAGGAATCCGGGGTGGGTCCGGCTTCATCCGAATCCCAACTCCGCATTCGATCGACTTCCAGCAGATCCCTGAGCTCACCCCAGGCCTGCCGCGCACCGAGGGCTCGAACTACCGGCTCCAGCAGGTAATCGGGGGGAACGGCGGCCTGGAAGGGCAGGGGACGCAGGGAGGCCAGGAACGGAAGCGCGCCCTGGTGTGCGACCAAGGCACTCAAATTGCCCCAAATACCCCAAAGACCACCCTGTCCAGGAAATCGCGCCAGCATTGCCTGCACATGCGGAAGGATTTGTTTCGCGGCCCGTAGCATCAGCGGTGAGCGAGCGGCTTCCTTTGGAATCTTGGCCAGGAATTCATCCCAGAGCCAGTCCGTATCCTGGAACAGTCGCGCGATGCGTTTGGCGGGACGACCCCAGATCTTCTGGTCCTGGTCCTCCGAAAGGGCTGGGAGCGGGGCCGCCGGGTCAGCCCCGGGGCCAGTGCCCGTGCGTGGCTGGGACGGGGTAGCCATGCCTTGGGTCCTTTGCGCGGCGCGGGCCAGTTCCAGCCTCAGCAAGGCCCACTGGGCCCCGAGGTGCTCAGGGTGAGCTTGGCAGAAGGCTTCCAGGGCCTTCAGGCTGGGCAGTGCGTTGGCGTGCTCCAGGATCTGGGACAGTTCCCCCGCCTCAGGGGGTTCGGTGCCCTCCGCCAGGACGGTGGCGCGGGCGTTGAGGACCAGCCACCCCTGCTTGAGGGTTCGACCGAGGGCGCCGACAATCCGTTCGGCAGCCTCTCCCAGCAGGACTTTGTGGGGCAACTCCATTTCCTTCCATGGTTCAGATTCGAGGTGTTGGGTTAGCCGCGCGGTCCATGGCCCAGCCCCAGGGGCCAGCACCAGCAGCATCACTCTGTGGCGACCCAGGATCTCCTTAAGGGGCGAAGTCGGCGGGAAGGTGGCGGCCACCGGGAGATCCTTCCACACCTTGGCGAATTCGGGCAGGGAGGCTGCCGTGGCTCCAGCGGAGGCCAATTCGGGTGTTCCCGCATACCCCAGGCTGCAGAACTCCTTCACTATGGTGTCGGCCTCCCTGGATTGGCCAGCTCGGAGCAGGACTTCCACGAGTTCGGGGAAGAGCTGCTTGGCACCCTGACCCCATAGCCTCTTGCGATCTTCGGGTGTGAGAAGGGTATTCCGTTCGTTTTCGAAAGTCTCCGCGAGAAGGGCAGCCAGGGTTGGCCAATCCTCCTGCTGGCGACACTCCCACTGAATCCGCCAGGCAGAATAGGCATTGAAATAGGACGCCATCGTGGTCTCTGAACCGGGTGCAATGATGATTTTCGGGAGGATCTTCCGTATCTGGGTGGATCCCGCCACTCGGGCACAGGCCACGTAGGCGCTTGCTGTGCGGTTGGAGGGTGCGGCGAGGAGAGCCGCCTCCACCTTCGGGAGGTGGAGCTCGCAAATCCTTCGCATCAGTGCGGAATGCCGGGCATGGTCCGGCAGGAGGGGTAGGCTCGTGGGCAGATATTGGCCGCTGCCGAACACAGCCCATCCCTCCCTGCGGAAGAGCTGCTCCAGCGCCTCACCCGTGGGGCCCCAGATGCGCGCGTCCTCCTCATCCGAGAGCGGCTTCACCAGGGTCTCCCCAAAGTCGCCAGGTTTGGCGCGTCCCAGGTAGGGCGCCATACGGATGCTTGCGACATTCAAACGTCGCATCCACAGCTGGTGCCAGGCTTCAATGCTGTCGGGTTGCGCGCGCAGGTAGGCCAGCAACGCCGCCTCCTCGTCCTTCCAGCCTGCCATGTGCAGCTGCTCCTTGAGCTCCGCAGGCCTGGGCAGCGTGGTTCCCTGGAGGCGGACCTTTCGCTGCCGGTCCAGCCATGCCCAGCGCGGCTCGCTGGACCATCCCTGACGGGCCGCCAGCGCGGCGGTTGGCGACTCGGTAGGATTCAGCGCCAGAATGGGAAGCTGATGCTCAAGGAGGGGTTCCTGCTGCGCCACGCCCTGGAACGCCTTCTGATACTCCGCTGGACCCAGGACGAGAATCTGGCCCTGTCGGGTAGCAGCGATACGCCGATCCAAGGATTCCAGGCTGGGGGATTGGGCCACCAGGGAGGCGGCACAAAGGGCGGCAATGGGTAAACGTATCATCAAATCTCCTGGGGTGGACCCAGTGTAGCGATGCCGGGGCTTGGGTCGCAACTTAGGTGCATATAATCAATTGCGTGCTGGGGATGGAACCGATGGCGCCTTTCTTTGCCCTCCTGGAACGCATCCGTGTCCGAGAATGGTGGATCCTTGGGGCCTGCGCCTGTGGTCTTGACCCTGAGACCAGGGCCCATCGAAATCCGTAGGCGATTCCCGGCTTGTGGCGCAGGATCAGGTCAGGGGGAAGGGTCCCTGGGGCCTCCGTGCGCAAGGGTGGTCTGGGACAGGACACCAGGCCCGGTGCCCCCGGGAGTCATCATGAAACGCATCCATCGACTTGTTGCGCCTTCCCAGGAGAAGGCGGAAGGACACCCCTACCAGGAAGGTCTTCAGGCCATGTGGGCTGCGCGTTGGCTCGTGCTGGGCCCCGAGGGCCGTCGAGCCTGGTTCCGCTGCCATGGCAGCTGGCCCCCGGAACAATGCCCCCTTCTCCGCGGGGCGAAGCGAATTTGAGCACCTTCTCCATATCACCCATGTCCGCCTCCCCTCGGGGCACCCAAGGAGGTCCGGATGGACACCCACCCCCCTGAACGCATCGCTTTCCTGGCGGGCTTCCTCCCTCGGCTCTACGGCATCGCCACCTTCACCCACGATCCGTGCGAAGCCGTCGCCCTTGCCG
>CAZPUI010000215.1:5065-8235 GCA_964589695.1 uncultured Solibacteraceae bacterium
CGCCTCCCTCCTTCGCTCTGCCTGCACTGCACCCTCCCCCCACTGTCGTGGTGAATCCGTCGCCCTGGCGGCGCCCGGCTCCCAGTGCTACTCGGGGGCGATGAACGACCGCCTGGACGCCTACGCGTACCCTTCCCGGGTCCGCTTCGAGCTGGATGAGAAGGAACTGGCCTCCTACCGGCGTGCCGCGGATTTCCTGAACTTCAACAATGCGGATGTGCTGTGCGTGCAGCACGAGTTTGGCATCTACGGGGGCCCTGCGGGGAGCCATCTCCTGGCCCTGCTGAAGGAAGTCCGGATGCCCGTGGTGACCACGCTGCACACCGTGCTCCAGACCCCCAACCCCGCCCAACGCAAGGTGATGGACGAACTCCTCCACCGCAGCGACCGGCTGGTGGTGATGGCCCGCAAGGGGGCCGAGATCCTGCGGGACACCTATGGGCTGGTATCGGACAAGATCGACATCATCCCCCATGGCATTCCCGACATGCCCTTCCTGGATGCCAGTGTCTACAAGGCCCAGTTTGGCGTGGAGGGCCGCAGGGTCCTGCTCACCTTCGGACTGCTGGGCCCTGGCAAGGGCATCGAGAACGTCCTCAAGGCCTTGCCGGAGATCGTGGGGCGACACCCCAACGTGGTCTACCTCATCCTGGGCGCGACCCACCCCCACCTGGTCGCCCGGGAAGGGGAGAGCTACCGTCTGGGCCTGGAGCGGCTGGCGGAGGACCTCGGCATGACGGACCACGTGATCTTCTACAACCGCTTCGTGTCCCTGGAGGATCTGAAGGAATTCATCGGGGCCACGGACATCTACCTCACCCCCTACCTGAACGAGGCCCAGATCACCTCGGGCACCATGGCCTACGTCTTCGGGGCCGGGAAGCCCGTGGTCTCCACCCCCTACTGGCATGCCCAGGAACTGCTCGCGGAGGGGCGCGGCACCCTGGTGCCTTTCCAGGATCCGGGTGCGTTGGCCAAGGCCGTGTGCACCTACCTGGACGATCCCGGGCTCCTGGCGCGGACCCGGGCCACGGCCTACCAGGTGGGCCGAGAGATGATCTGGCCGGCCGTGGCGAAACAGTACTTGGCGGCCTTCCAGCGGGCGCGCTCGGAACGGAAGACCCTGCCCCGGGCCGCCTTCGCGGAATGGACCCTGGCCACCCGGTCCTACGACCTGCCCCCCCTGCGCTTGGACCACCTTTTGCGCATGAGCGATGGCACCGGCATCCTGCAGCACGCCACCTTCAATGTGCCGAACTTCGAGGAGGGCTACTGCACGGACGACAATGCCCGCGCCTTCCTCCTGTGCATCCTGCTGGATGAAGTGGCGGGACGGCCCACCTCCGAAGGGCTGGACCGCCTGGCCACTTGCTACCTGGCCTTCCTCCTGGCGGCCATGAACCGGCACACCGGGCGCTTCCGCAACTTCATGAGCCATGGGCGCCAATGGCTGGAGGACGCCGGCAGCGAGGACAGCCATGCCCGGGCCATGTGGGCCGTGGGGTTCGGAGCCTCGCGGTCGAGGAACGAGGGGCATCGCAAACTGTCCCTCCAGCTCTTCGAACGCGGCCTGGCGGTGACCGAGGCCTTCTCGTCCCCCCGGGCCTGGGCCTTCTCCCTCCTGGGGATCCACGCCTTCCTGCAGCGCTTCCCCGATCATGCCCAGGCGAGGCACCTGAGGGTGCAGTTGACCCAGCGCCTGGTCGGGCTCTGGCACACCTGTGCCACCGAGGGGTGGCCCTGGTTCGAGCCCTGCGCCACTTACGACAATGCCCGGCTCTGCCAGGCCCTCCTCCAGAGCGGTCGCGGGATGCCCCATCCCGAGGCCCTGGAGATCGGGCTCCAATCCTTGCGCTGGCTGGCTTCCCTCCAGAAGACCCAGGCCGGACGCTTCCGGCCCATCGGAACCAACGGCTTCTGCGCCCGGGGGGGGGCCCGCGCCGATTTCGACCAGCAGCCCGTGGAGGCCCTGGCCATGGTCTCCGCCTGCCTGGAGGCCTTCCAGGCCACCGGGGACGACGCCTGGTCCCGGGAGGCCAAGCGGGCCTTCGAATGGTTCCTGGGGCGCAATGACCTGGGCCTGCCCCTCTACGACTCCAGCAGCGGAGGATGTGCCGATGGCCTGCACGCGGACCGGGTGAACGAGAACCAGGGGGCCGAGTCCACCCTGGCCTTCCACCTGGCCCTGGCGGAGATGAAGCATGCCGAACACCTGCTGCTGCTTCCCAATGGATCCGCGTCATGAGCATCCCCGTGCGACACCACCCCGGGAGCACCCTCACCCCCGAAAGTGCCCGGGTGATCCTCCGTCCCTTCATCCCCAGCAGCACCCAGCGCATCACCACCATCCTGGGACGGGCCCTGGCCCTGGGGGAGGCGGAGGCGGAGGCGGAGCTGGCCGCCGTGCTCCGGGAATTCGAGACCCGCCACGTGGACCTCGAGGGGCCCCTCCTGGCGAACCACGCCCGGGTGGAGGCCCACACCTTCACCCAGCGCCCCCTGTCCCGGACCCGGAAGCTGCTCATCGGCGCCCTCTTTTCCGGGGAATACGCCCTGGAATCCGCCGCCCTCTTCAATCCCTCCCTGGTGCCCCACCCGGACCAGACGGGGGTTCCCGGGGGCGCCCTCCGTTTCCTCATGAGCCTGCGGGCCACGGGGGAGGGGCACATCTCCTCCATCGAATTCCGCACGGGCCACCTGACGGCGAAGGACGAGGTCTGCCTGGATCCCGTTTCGCGCTTCGTCACCGTCCCCCAGTTGGACCCCGATCCCACCTACCGGAAGACCCCCTTCCTCCTCAAGCTCCTGGAGATGGGGTTCCAGGGGGGGCCTACGGCGGCGGTCATGGACCCCCTGGGGGAGGCCTTCAGCCGGAGTGAGCTGGACCGGAGTGTGGCCCGGGTGCGCCGGGAGATGCGACCGCTCCCCCAGGAGGGCGTGGCCATCCTCCAGGGGGTCCAGGGACTGGCGGATTCCAACTACCAGATGCACTTCCCGCCGGAACGCGCCATGTGCGAGCGGGTCATCTTCCCGGTCTCGCCCAGCGAGAGCAACGGCATCGAGGATGCCCGTTTCGTCCGCTTCACGGAGGACGACGGCACGGTGATGTACTACGCCACCTACACCGCCTACAACGGCCACGCCATCCTTCCCCAGCTCATCGAGACCCA
>CAZPUI010000216.1:0-8209 GCA_964589695.1 uncultured Solibacteraceae bacterium
GGGATCTGGAGATCACCAAGCACCTGGGCGGCATCAGCGTTGCGGAGCGGATCAAGAAGAAGTACGGGACGGCCCTTCCCATGCAGGTTCCCGCGGAAGACCTCATCGAGCTGGAGGATGAGGGACGGCAGGTGTCCCGGCGGGAGTTGGCGGAAGTGCTCCACGCCCGGGCGGTGGAACTGCTCTCCATGGTGCAGTCCGAGATCGGGCGAAGTGGCCTCATCCACGAAATCCATGGCGGCATTCACCTGGTGGGTGGCGGTGCACTGCTGCCCCACCTGCCCATCCTGGCCCAGAACATCCTGGGACGCCCGCGGGTGGTGCTTGGACGGGTGTTCGGCGTCCAGTGCCTGCCCCAGGTCACGGGCAACCCTTTCTACACCAATGCCCTGGGCACCGTGAAACTCCTGGCCAGGGAATTCCAACTGGGCAAAGCCACCCGCGCCCGTGGGGGTGGCGGATTCCTCAAGAAATTCAAGGAAATGTTCTGAAATGTCCTACAGCGGAGACATCATGCAGGAGATCGCCTTCCTCCCGTGCCCCGTTGGCCTCCCCGGAGCCAACATCAAGGTGGTGGGTGTGGGTGGCGCGGGTTGCAACGCCATCGATCGGATGATTCTGAGTGGGGTGGGGGGCGTGCAGTTCATCGCCATGAACACCGACCAGCAGAGTCTCAGCCAAAGCCGGGCCCACGTGAAGGTGGCCCTGGGCCCCATCAGCAGCCGCGGCCTGGGGGCAGGCGGCAACGCCGAGCGGGGGGCTTTGGCTGCGGAGGAGAGCCGGGAAGAGATCCTGGACTGCCTGCAGGGTGCCGACATGGTCTTCATCACCGCAGGCATGGGGGGCGGCACCGGAACGGGAGCTTGTCCTGTCATCGCCAACTGCGCCCGGGAACTGGGTGCCCTCACCGTGGCCGTGGTGCTTACCCCCTTCCGCTACGAGGGGAGCGGCAAGCTCAACAAGGCCGAATCCGGCTTGGAAAACCTGCGGAACACCGCGGACACGGTGATTGTGGTCTCCAACGAGAAGCTCCTGGCCCACTGTGATCGTGGTGTGAAGGTGAAGGAGGCCTACCGCGTGGCGGACGGCGTGCTCATCCAGGGCGTCCGGGGTATCACGGACCTCATCCTCCGACCCGGCACCCTCAACGGCGATTTTGCGGACGTGGAGGCGGTCCTTCGCAATGGTCGGGAAGCCCTTATTGGCACGGGCAGCGGGCGCGGGGAAGAGGCGCTGCTGGATGCCCTGCGCAAGGCCCTGGACTGCCCTCTGCTGGAGCGTGAGGCGCGGGGGCCTGCGACCCAGGTTATCGTGTCCATCATGGCGGATTGGGACCGGGTGGAACTCAGTGCCTTGGAAACGGCCATGCGGTACCTGAGCGAGCACTACAAGGGGCTTGCCGACATCAAGCCTTGCCAGGTGGAGGCACCGGAATTGGAGGATCGGGTCATGGTGACCGTGCTCGCCAGCGGCTTCGAGCAACCTGCCAGCGTTTCCGATGGGTTCCAGCCCCTGGAGCGCATTTCCGAGCCCACCCCGGCCCGGGAGATGCGCGTCTATGGCGATGCTTCGGCTTCCCAGGAAGCGACCAGCACGCCCACACGTTTGGTCCCTCAGGCACCGACCCCCAGCGGCGAGATGGCCGGCTTGGCTGACGACCTCCACGTTCCCACCATCATCCGCATCACCGCTGGACGGCTACCGCTGGAATAGCTAAATCCGGTTGTAGGGGTCCGGATAATAGGGATCTTCGGTGTACGGGGATGAAAAAATGGGATGTTCCTGCCTGGCCTTCACGGTTTCCCATGGAAAGGTGTAGGCGTGAGGGGCTTCATCGTAAGGCTGGCTCTCGATCATCGGAGATCCTTGGGTTCCGCCCAGTTTCGCCCCTCACCATGCGAGGGTTCAAGACTTGACTTATGGCCCATGATGGTGGCCTGATGGAGCCAACTATCTCGCCAGTTGCCCACAGGCACCCTGCACATCGCGTCCGCGGCTTTTGCGCACGGTGACAAAGCAACCCGCAGCCTTCAGTCGCGCCACGAAGGCGGCCAGGGGCAGGTCCGAGGGCTCCTTGAAGGGGGAGCCGGGGTGCTCGTTGTAGCGGATGAGGTTGAGGTTATGTCCAGCCCGCCATTCCCCCAGCCAGTCCGCCAATCGATCGGCATCCTCCAGGGAATCGTTGATGCCGGATAGGAGCACGTACTCGAAGGTGAGCTTCTCTCGAGGTTCGGGATTCCAGGTGGACAAGGCCTGTCGCAACCGTGCCAGGGGAAAGGCCCGGTTCACGGGCATGAGTTTCGACCGGAGTTCATCCGTGGTGGCATTGAGACTCAGGGCCAGCCATGGTCTTGGGCGCAGGGCCGCGAGGCGTTCGATGCCCGGGGCCAGCCCCGAGGTGGAGACGGTGATCCTTCGGGTGCTGATGTTCAGTCCCTGGGGATGGTTGAAGATGGTGACGGCGCGGTGAACCTCATCCAGGTTGTGGAGCGGTTCCCCCATCCCCATGAACACCAGGGTGACGCTTTGGGAGCGTTCCGGACCACATTCCCGGAGGAGCACCAGCACCTGGGCCACAATTTCGCCCGCACTCAGGTTCCGCAGGATGCCCATGGCGCCTGTGGCGCAAAAACCACACCCCATGGCGCAGCCCACCTGGCTGGAGATGCAGAAAGTGGCACGGGGGGAACGCACATCCCTGGGCATGTGGACGGCTTCCACCAAGTGCCCGTCGTGCAGGCGCAGGGCGAACTTGACGGAACCGTCTTCGCTGGACCTTCGCTCGGCCACCGCGGGCAGTGCCATGTCGGTGGTTTCCCGCAAGAAGGCCAGGGCGTCCTTGCGCAGGAAGGGCAGTCCATCCCGCCACAACCATGGACGCTGAAGCATGGAGAAGGCATGCACCGCGCGGCCGGGAACTCCCAGTGACGCCAGCTCCTCCGGGAGAAGACCGAAAACCTGGGACCGACCAGCATCACAGTGTGGCGCCGGACGGTCCCAGGAGTGTGAGGCCGCATCCATCACAAAGCCAGTCTAGCAAGGTGGGGTGCAGAATTCACGGGCATATTCCTGGAGCCCAGACCTCGACTTCCAGGTCCAGGGAAATTCCATGAAATTCATGAACTTTGGCTTGGACCATGGATACAAGTTCAGAGAATTCATGGGGGGTGGCCTTGCCGAGGTTGAGAAGAAAATTGCCGTGCAGGGTACTCACTTCGGCCTGACCCACCCTGAGGCCCTTGAGACCCGCTTCTTCGATCAGGCGCCCCGCGGATCGGCCCGGTGGATTCTTGAACACGCAGCCCGCATTCCGAGCGTGGAGGGGTTGCGAGGCCGCGCGTTTGGCTCGGTACTGGGCCATGGTCGCCCGCAGGGCCTGGGCATCCCCCTCCACCAAGCCCAAGGTGAGCTCCAGTGCGATGCCCCAATGCCTGAGGTGGCTGCGGCGGTACCCGAAGTCTTCGGGGCGGGGGGCCTGGTCGATGAGATCACCTTCGGGCGTCAGGAAACGGTAGCGGAGCAGGGCCTCCACCATTTCACGACCATTGGCCCCGGCGTTCATGGCCAGCGCCCCCCCGCAGGTCCCGGGGATGCCGCAGGCGTGCTCGTACCCTCCCAGCCCAGCCTCGGCCGCCACCTCACTGAGACGGATGTGGCCGAAATTGGCGGGGACCGAAAGGGTGTTGCCCCGCCGGCAGACCTCGGGGGGAAAGCGCAGGCGCAACACGGGGATGTGAACATCGCCCAGGACCACCAGGTTGCTGCCACCGCCCAACACCTTGTAGGGGATGCCCTCCCGGTGACAGGTTTGCACGAAGGTGGCCGCCTGGGCCTCATCGGTGGGTTCGAAGAGCCAGGCGCACTGTCCTCCGATGCCCAGGGTGGAGAGTCTGGAAAAGGGGATATCCCGCTGGTGGGGAAGGGCCAGGAGTGCTTCGGGCCAGGGTAGTTTCAAGGAAGGAGCACCTTTGAGAAGAGACCTTCCTGGCCTCGCTCCAACTCCAGCAGCTGGAACTTCAGGGCAAGACCTCCCGGGAAGGAATAGCCGCCGGGACCCTGGGCCGCCACCACGCGGTGGCAGGGAATGAGGATGGGGATTGGGTTGGATTTCACGGCCTGTCCCACCGCCCGTGCGGCGCCTGGGCTGCCGATGCGGTGTGCCACCTGGCCATAGGTGATGGTTTGACCCGGGCCAAGGTCGCGGAGTGCCTGGTAGACCGCCCGGTGGAAGGGGGGTTGTCCACCCAGGTCCAGGGGCAGGTGGGCGGGGAATGGGCCCTGGCCCGCGAGGAAGGCTTGAAGGGACACAAAGGGGGTGCCCTCGGCGACCATGGGTTCCCCCCCCGCGGGCCAGCGAAGGCGTTTGAGGCCAAGACCCGTGAGCTCCAGGGCCAAGTCCCCCAGGGCGGTGGGAAGCCGGACCCAGGTGCTCACCTGGGGTTCACAGGCGTTCACGGCGGCCATCAAGCAGACCTCGATAGGAGAGCCCCTTCTCCCAGAGCCAGAGCTGACCCTTGCCTGGGGTTTGGAGGTCGGCATCGATGGCGACCACCTTGCCGCCGTGATGAGGGGTGATTTGGGTCTGAACGGTATGACCAATAAGGATCGTGCGAACCTTGAAGTGTTCGAGGATGGCATCCACTTCCGCCGGTGTGGCATCGGGACGCTTGGGGTCGGCCTCGGGCACGAGGCCCCGGTACCAGACCGGGCCATCGGCGGCCAGCAGGAAGGGCTTGCCAGGCTCATCCAGGGCGGATCGAAAGGCCTTGTTGAGGCCCGGGAGGGTGGGTTTTTGCTCCAGCAGGGCCGGAGAGATACCCCCATGGACGAAGAGAAGGTGCCCCATCTTGAGGGCCACGGGCAGGCTGCGCAGCCAGCGCCCGACTTCGCTTTCGGGGCCATGGATGGCCTCGGCGTGATCCGCCAGGGCGTCCTTGAGCAGGAAGAGGTACTTGGGTGCCAGGTAGCGCAGGTCGCCCCTCATCACCATGGCTTCGTGGTTCCCCAGGAGCACATGAACCCTTCCTCCTGCCTGCTTCGCCTGGAGCGCCAAGGAACGGTAGAGCCAAAGGGTTTCAGTGACCCTGGACCCGCGGTCGAAGGTGTCGCCCACCACCACCAGGTGCCCCTTGCCAAAGGTCCAGCGCTGGTTCTCATCGATGATCCGGTGGGCCTTCAGGAGGGTCAACATTCCTTCCTGGTTGCCGTGGACATCACTCACAGCCGCGATGCGTTCAGGAAGGGGCACCTGATCCGGGGCAGGGACATGGGGCTTGCCCGTGAGGCGGAGGGAGGACAGGCCCTCCAAGGGAAGGTTGAAGGGGGCCTTGTGGCGGGTTTCAAGGACCTTGCCCTGCCGCACCATGAGGACCCTGGCCACGGGACCTTCCCACAGCACGTGGGGGCCATCGTTCAGGCTTGCCAGAACCTCGGCCGAAGGGGCTTGCGCGGCCAGGGGAAACAGGAGCAACAGCGTGAAAAACAGGCGCTTCAGCATCGCCCCAGCATACCGGTGCAGGCGCCGTGTCCGATAGACTGGCTCCATGCGTTGGATGGCCCTGGACCACGGCACCAAGAAGGTGGGGATCGCCTTTTGCGATGCCCTGGAGATCCTGGCCTCTCCTTTCGAGGTGTGGCCCCAGGAGGGCGAGCGAACCCTGGAGCGGTTGGCCCGCTTGGCCCGCACCGAAGAGGCCCAGGCCCTCCTGGTGGGGTTGCCTCGTCACAAGGATGGTGTGGAAAGCGCCACGGCTCCCGCGGCCAGAGCCTTTGGTGAAGCCCTGGCACAGCGCACGGGCTTGCCGCTCCACTTCACGGACGAACACCTCACCAGTGCCGAGGCGGAGCGTCTGCTGGCGGCGCGTGGGGTGAAGCCCAAGGACCGCAAGGCCAAGCTGGATGCTGCCGCCGCCGCGGTCCTGCTTCAGGGATTCCTGGAAGAATTCGGAACCCGGAGGTAATGGTGAACAGTGACGAAGCGGCCTTCCTGGAGACCTATGATCCCGAGGTCTACGCCAGGCCCTCCGTCACCGTGGATGTGGTGCTCCTTTCTCCCATGGAGGGGCGTCTGCACACCCTGCTGGTGCGCCGGAACGAGCCGCCCTTCCTTGGGCGCTGGGCCCTGCCAGGTGGTTTCATCGGTCTGGAGGAGTCCCTGGAAGCTGCCGCGCACAGGGTGCTGCGGAAGAAGGCTGGACTGGAAGGGGTCTACCTCGAACAGCTGTACACCTTTGGCGAGCCGGGGAGGGACCCCCGCACGCGGGTGCTGAGCGTGGCCCAGGTGGCCCTTGTGGATCCGTTGCGATTTGCCGCCATCGACCGGGCCGACACGCAGGTGGCTTGGCTTCACGTTCCCTGGACCGGGGAGCAGGGGGGGCCTGTGACGGCCATGGGGCCCGAAGGCCCTTTGGACCTGGCCTTCGACCATGCGGAGATCCTGGGTATGGCCATCAAGCGCCTTCGGGGCAAGCTGGACTACGCCCTCCTGGCCTACGAGCTGCTGCCGTCCTCCTTCACGCTCTACGATCTTCAGCGGGTTCACGAGACGGTGCTGGGGCGGAAGCTCAACAAGGATTCCTTCCGACGGAGAATGCTGGCCACGGGACACCTGGTGCCTACAGGCTCGATCCAGACAGACGTGGATCACCGTCCGGCTGCCCTCTACCGCTTCACCGCCGAATCCCCCGGGCCAGCAGAAGGCTGAGGCCCAGGCCCAGGGCCGCCCCACCCCACCCCAGGCGGTACCCCACCCCAGGGCCCCAGAGGGCGCCTCCTCGTTCCATGAGGTTGCCCAGGACCACGGCACCCACGGCCTGTCCCACGTCGTAGCTGAAGTAGAGTACCCCCACCCCCGCACCCCGGCGTTCGGGGTGGCAGCGCTCCAGGATCACCATGAAGAGCAGGGTGTGGCTCATGGCGAACCCAGCGCCGTAGAGGGCACCTCCCAGGACATGCCGAAGGGTGCCCCCCGGGAGCAGGGCCAACAAACCCATGCCGAGGGTGGTGAGGGCGAGGAGGGGCAGGAGGTTGCGGAGCGGATGGCTGCCCATGCCCCGCAGGGCCAGCAAGAGTCGCAGACCCACCATGCCCAGGGCCAGGGTCGTGAGGAGGGCCGAGGGCCAGACCAGGCCGAGGTGACGGGCCTCCTGGACGGCGAAGGGGGGGATGGGCCCGTAGCTGATTCCCAGGATCAGCACGATCAGGGCCGGGAGGACCACCACGGGCTCGGGCCATAGGGAGGCTGGACCCCGCCGCAGGGAGGTCGGGGGTTCGGGGGGCAGGGTGCGGGCCAGGAGCGTGAGGCCCAGGAACCCCAGGGCCAGCCCCACCATGAGCCCTGGAAACCCAAGAAGGGGCCACAGGCTGAGGCCCAGGAAGGGGCCCACGGCCACACCTCCCGGCGAGCTGAGGCCGAAGAGGGACATGCCCTCGGCCCTGCGTTCGGGCGTAAGCAGCGTGCCCGCCTTGGCCACACTGGCGGTGCGGAGTCCCGACCACACAAGGCCATGGAGGAAGGCCAGGGGGAGGAAGGTCCAGGGCGATCGAAGGACCGTGTAGGCCATCAGAAAGACCACCGACAGGACACAGGATCCGAGGAGCACCCGACGCTGGCCCAGGCGATCCCCGAGGGATCCCGTGAAGAGTGCGCCCAGGGCGCTCCCAAGGGTGAAGGCGGCCGTGAATCGACCGGATTCCCCCAGCGTGGCTCCGAGGCTGCGGAGGTGGAGGGGTACCACGGGAAGGAGCTGGTAGCCCAGTACGAAGACCAGGAAGTAGAAGAGACACAGGGTGGGAAAGGGGTCCCTACCCCTGCGGTCGGCTGTCTCCCCACTCCATCGGCCCATGGCTCGAGCATGCCACAGCCCTCGCGGTACACTGGCGCCATGGGCCGGAATCGCGTGGACTGTGTGGTGGTGGGTGCGGGACCCGGGGGGGCCTCGGCGGCCCTGGCGCTGGCCCGCGCGGGTCGCCAGGTTCACCTCATGGACCGGGCCCTGTTCCCTCGGGTCAAGGTTTGTGGGGGTGGGGTGTCGCCCCAGGTGGGGGCATGGCTGGGGATCGACCTCCGGGAGGCCATCAGCACCATGGCCACCCGGGTGCGCTTCACCTATGCCCTGCGGGAGCCGGTGGAGGCCGACTTGCCGCAGCCCCTCTGGATGGTGCGGAGGGAGGTCTTTGACCAGGCCTTGGTGCGGGCCGCCGAGGACGC
>CAZPUI010000217.1:0-8178 GCA_964589695.1 uncultured Solibacteraceae bacterium
ATAGATCCCCGCCACCGCCTCGGGATTCAGGCCGTCCGCCCCCAGCCCATAGACCGTTTCCGTGGGGAAGGCCACCAGCCCACCCTCCCGGAGGAGGGCCGCCGCGTCCTCCAGGGCGCGGGGATCGGTACCAGGTCGGATGCGGGTTCGGGACACGGGATGGGGCTCCAGGAAGCTTCCAGAGTACAAGCCCGTGGCCGGATTCGGAGGTCGCGCCGGCATGCCAGAATGGATGGACGTTCCCTCACCGCGACCTTCCATGGAGGACTGCCATGTCCCTGCGCGTGCTGCTTCCCATCCTGCTCGCCGTTGCCACCCTGGGTGCGGCCCCCACCAAGCCCGCCAAGAAGGAGGTGGCCACCCCCAAGGAGCAGGTCAAGCCCTCCACCCAGGTGAAACCCGAGAAGCACCCTGGGAAGACCCAGGGCAAGGAGCCCGATGGCACGGAGCCCAAGGGCCCGGATGGCAATCCCAAGGGGCCCGATGGCAATCCGCCCAAGGGGCCCGATGGCAAGCGCGTGGAGTTGGAGAAGACCAAGGTGGACAAGGCCCCTGCGGCCAAGGGCAAGCAGGTGACGGGCGCCGCCAAGAAGTAGCGCAGCCATGGAACTCTTTGTCTTTTAAAGATTTGAAACACGGAGATGAGCACGGAGAAAAGAATTTTCTCCTTCGCGGAACCCGGCTTCCTGGCCTGGTTCCATCAGGGGCACAGCCAGGGAGCACGCATGTGTTCTCCAAAGGCTGTGCCCCTGCTGGAACGCGTGCGGCCCCGCCGCACGCCCCGCGCCAGCGGGCAGGCCTGGAAGCCTTTGGCCGCTTGCCTCGACAAACTATTCACACAGATCTGCCGTGCTGTGTAACACCTTGCGCCCTCCAAAATGTCTCCGTGCTTTCTCATGCCACGCATGCGTGGCATCTCCGTGTTCTCCGTGTTTAAATTCATGAAAAGATATATGTTACCTGCACACCAAACTCCGATTCTTTGCACGAAAACAAGAAGTTGAAGGTTAGTGGTACGGAGCACATGGAGAAAGCTTGAGGGGTCTACTCCTCGTCGAACCCCAGCGCCCCGAGCCCCGTGGCGTGGCCTTCCTTCGGGCCCTTCACGGACGTGTCCAGGGTGATGGTGGCGGTGCCCCGGGCGGGCACCTTGAGGCGCCACCGATGGGCCTCCGTGGTGGTGCGGTCGGGCTTGGGCTGGGCCTGGAAGGTGATCTGCACCTTTTCATGGGTGCTCCGCACGGGGCGATCCAGCACCTCCACCTCCAGGGTCTCGCCGGTGGTGTTCTCCACCAGGAGCCGCTCCCCCAAGGCCCATCGCTGGACCTTGCCCACCCCCACCTCCTCCCGGACCTCCTCCCCTTTCGTGCGGGTGACCTTCACCAGGCGCTGGGGACTGGTGGCCTCCAGGCGATCCAGGCGGGCCTGCATCCCCTCGAACACCCCCAGGGGCATGCCGAAGGGCTCGTCCGCCCGGGGACGCTCGAGGGCGATGGCCCCCAGACGCTGGCCCCCGAAGATGGGCACCAGGTCGGCGCCCGGGAAGAAGGGCAGGTCCTCCGGCAGGGGGAAGCGCGCCAGAAGATGGACTTCGGCACTCTGCCGGGGCACGGCCAGGTGGACCATGGTCGGGGTCGCCGCCACCGTGCGCACCAGGAAACGCTGGGATTGGGCGTTGCCGGGCACCCGTTTCTTCCCGTCGAGGAGGAAGGTGGTCGCCGTGCCCGCCCGCAGCAGCACCTGGGAGGCGGGCTCCAGCAGGGGGACGGGACGGGGGGCCGGATTGGCGGTCGCGACACCGGCCCCCGCCGGGGTTACGGGACTGCGGTAGCCCGAATCCATGCTCGCCATGGACTGGGAGACGATGTCTGGGACCACATCCTTCGAACGGACCACCTGCACGGGCGCCACCCATCCCACCTCCAGGCTTCGGGGCACCTGGGGGGGGGCCGAACCCTGGCGGGCCTTGGCGGTGGTGAGCTCCACCTGGACCTCCGACCAGTCCTCCCCGCTTTGCTGGGTGACCGTGGCGAGGAGGCTGAGTTCCAGGCGCCTGCCTTCGGCGCTGAAGTTGGCCTCGTAGTCCGGCTTCCAGCGGGCCTCCTTGGTCCGGGTCTCCAGCACGATGTGCAGCGGCCCTGCCACGGGGGTCCGCACCTGGAACCGGGCTTCGGTGGTGCGTTTGGGATTCGCCTCCCGGAGCTTCGCGTTCCGTTCCATCAACGCCAGTTCCGCACGCAGATCGTTCAGTTCCCCCTGCAGCTTTCGTCCCTTGAGGAGGCGGAGGTGCACCTGCCGGGACGCCTCCAGGGTGGCCTGGGTGGCACTGGCCTGGTCGAACAGGCGGACGCCGGCTTCGCTGGCCCGCTGCTCCAGCATGCGGCGGAGGAAGGCCTCCTCCGCTTTCAGCACCTCCATTTTGGCCTCCGTCTCTTCCAGCCGGGTCTTCAGTTCCTTGGGGCGGTCCAGGTTTCGCTTGCCCATGTCCGCATATTCGGAGCACGGTTCCAGGCGGAGATCCCCCAGGGCCGCACCCTCGGGCCCCTGCACCCTGAGGCGAACATCCCCCGGGGTGAGCCCCGCGGGAAGCCCCTTCAGGATGAAAGCGTGGGTGCCCGGCCCCTCCAGGCGGGTGGTGACCTGACGGGTGAGCCAGGCCTCGTCAGGGTGAACCCGCACCTTCACCAGGGTGGGGGTGAGGGAAACCTGGCCGACGAGCAGGGCGGACATCCAGGCAAAGCAGCAGACGGTGCGCATGGGACCTCCGGACATGAAGACGCGGCCCAGGGCGGCCGCGCAAAGGGAACTGGGAAGGATCGAATGGAAGGAAGGCTACGCCCCAGTGTCAACCCGAGTGTCACCCATGCGTCATCGGGGACGAATTTCTGAACATTCCCATCAAAGCCATTATTTTCAAGAATTGAAAGGAGATAGGGATGCTGAGCGTCTGGCGTGTGCTGCGATCTTGCATGAGGTTCAAGACCATGGGACTTGCTCCAGTGAGCGTGATCAGGCGCCGCTGCAACGCATTCGCATCCTGTCGCAGCTGCACACCCACATCCAGGACCAGTTCAACGCGTTCGGTGTGCAGATCATGTCGCCCCACTTCTTCGACCAGCCTGCCGAAGCGGTGGTCGTGCCGAAGTCGAAGTGGTTCGCAGCGCCGGCTCAAAAGGGCTGACACCAATCCGTTCGTCAGCGATGCCCGTCCTGCGGCCCCTTCAGCTCGATCACATTGCCCTGGGAATAGAGGGGGAAGAGCAATCAGACGACCTCACCGCCGTCCAGCTCCAGCTCCACCGGGGGACGCTGGGAGGGGGACAGGAGGCCATCAGCCCCCAGGGTGGCCAGACCACCAGGGACGCCAGCCTGGGCAGGCTGGGCGCGGCTCACCAGGGTGGTGACTGTGGTGGAGGCGGACAAGGCGGGCGCCGTGCTGTGGGGCCTCCAGACCACTTGCAGAACGGGCACGCCACCCGCGTGGCGGACGGCCACCTTCAGCACCTGGACCCGGGGCTCCCAGCGGCGCAGGGCCTTGGTTACCTCGCGAACGGCCCCGGGAATGGCTCGGCTCGAAGGCGCGTCCAGATGGCGCCACGCATCGCAGCCAAAGTCAGGGAGGAGCGGGACCGCCCCCAAGGGGGGTGAGGAGCACCAGGTAGATGGCTTGGGCCAGTTCCGCCAGTCCCTCCACGCACTCACCAGCCCGCCCAAGGGCTGGTTGCCAGAAGGGGACGTTCGGAACCTGGGCCGCCATGGGCCCCAGGGTCAGGTGAGAGTTTTACGAAACGGTTTCCCTGCGTGGGTCGATTGGCTTGAAGCAGCCTGGGGGCAATGTCCGTCAGGTTCCTTACCTCGCACCCGAGGGCCCGGCCTATGGCCGGTTGCCAGAAGGGGGCACGGGGGTCATGATTTCCTGAAATCACCCCAGACGTCCCAGATTATCCTCGATATCCTCAGTGTTGTCTCTCGCTCTACCTTGTTCCCGTTCATCTCGCTGCGTCGGGTCTCTAAACCCAGATTTTTTCCTTCCAACAGCGCCGCTTCCTTGGCTGTTGTTTGCTTCCGCTTGGCATTACTTGATATTCAGATTGATATGTATATCACAATTGCATTTCAAAATAAATTATTAAACGCGAACGAAGAGTTCACGCTGTTAGATAGGAGATTGTATGAGTAGCTATGTTCACGGAACCTCACTGTCTTATCGTGATTACCTTCAAGCAAAGAGTATTGAAGATAATATTTGCCACGAAATAAATCATAATACTCGAACAATTATTGCATCTAATCAACAACTACAACAACAAAATATCTCAGTCTATTCCAGAGAGCAAAAAGTTCAACGTGAGCAACTCGACCGACAAATTGATGCGACATATAGGCTTGCACAGGCCACTGCCCAGGGTTTCGATAGACTTGCGGGTGAGATGGATGCTGGATTTGATAGGGTTGTTTATGCACTAGATGATATCAAAGACGGCATATGCGAACTTAATGCCTCTTTCGATTGGGGCTTTAGCCAGCTAATCGCCACAATGGGTACCATGAATCATTCTATTGAAATATTAATAAAATGTGCCAAATCACCCACTCAAACATGGGCATACGAACAATATGAAGTATCTAGAGATGCGTTCAGGCAGGAACTGTATGAGGAGTCCTTAGAATACGTCAATCGCGCCATCAATGGCTTTGGCAGTAATACTGGATATATGCTAGATCATCGCTTTCACTTTTTACTTGGATTAATTCACCTCCCCGACAAAACAAAGAAACCCGAATCGATAGCTAGTTTGTTTAAGGCAGAAAAAGCTTTCGCTTCAGCGTCAAAATATGCCCGTCGTGACGATCCGAAGGATGCTTCTCGCGCCCTTGTCTCGGCAGGCTGGGCCGCCTATTGTCAGGGGAATATGGCTGTTGCTCAAAACCACCTCAAGGATGCAATTGCTTTGAATCAAGAGATGGGTGAAGCATATTTCTTGTTGGCAAAAACTTTAATGCATATTGATCAACCTGACGATGCTTTGATACCTTTACGGGCTGCAATTGTCCTTGATCGGGATTATTCCATCAAGGCGGGGTGCGACGGCGACTTTCAAACACATCAAACAAAGCTTGATGCATTATTCGAATCGTTGAGAGAAGAAGCAAAAATTCTAGCTGTATCAAGGCTACTAGCCTATACAGATCGATATAACAAGGCAACGAAAACAACAGTTGAGAATTACGACCTTGGAGATGCGTCGAGATTCCGAACAACTGCAGCAACAATCGTTCGATGCAATAGTATAATGAAAACCAACACTTACTATGGATATCTAGATGTTGTCGAACTTTGCTTTAAAGGACAAATTTTCTTGAGTGATGAAATTCAACAGTTTTTGGAATACGCGAAGGCAAATTGTTCAAAACGCATCACTGATGCCGCCAATGCTGAGAAATGTAATCGCGATAGCAAAAAGAAAGTTAATAATACTCACCTAATAGGTGTGTTTGCTATTTTTGGGTTTTTTATTTCATTTATAATTGGTGTCGCAAGTTGCAATAGCGTAAAAAATGATGGTTGTGGAATCTGGTTTAGTATCGTATTTTGTGGAACGATTGCTTCGGCTGTAATCGGAGGTATCACCAGTTTTATACGCACGGAAGACCAAAAAAGACAACTAGATCTACAATATGATCAAATTCTACTAGATTCTAGAAATTTGAATGATGTCATGAAAAGATTAAGCGAACTCAAACTATAGGGAAGAGAGGTTGGATGCAAACAACAATGTTCGTATCCCACAACCAAGCACTCGACTCGGTCATCATTTGGAACTCTTGTTCATTTTTTCACAAAGGGATTTCACTACTGCAGTCAAGCCCCTGAATTCTACAGCTTCTTCCGAGTGCTTCTTTTCCTCCCAATCAACGGGTTGCTCAGGTATTATCGGGTCTGACTTCCCCACATCCCTTTCCAACAACATCGGCCCACCGGGTCCCCATCAACCCCGACATCACTGACTACCGCGCCGGTTATGTCGTTGTCGTTAGGCCCACCATGAACATCATCGAGATTCTGCGCATACGAACCGAATCATTACCTGCTGGTGATTACTCGCTAGGCCTTAAGGCCGTACTTCAACACGTGGCAGTTGCCGCAAGCCATTATGATCGTGGGCAAAAGTCTGGTGACGAGACTGCGTTTACGGACGCTATATATCGTACCAATCAGGCTTTCGAAGGCAGTATTAAGGAAGCGTACAGAGTATTGGCCGGAAAGGATCCCAATAGCGTGCGCCCATTCGATATTGAAAACTATTTTCAACAGCAAGATATTTTAAGAGATCGAGTTCTTTCTCAATTTAGTAACTATCGAACGCAATGGAGAAATCCATCTACTCATGATTATAAACTTGATTTTGACGATGATGAAGCTCTCCTTGCAATTGTGACCGTTACTGTTTTTTCTATTGTCATGATTGATCAAATAGTCGAGAGAATCTCATACAACCAAGTAAAGAACTCGACAACTATCCAAATCCAACAAGTAAAAAGTATATCTTTTATCGATCAGATAGCTATCTATATTGAACAATTTAATACCTCGTTTTTATCCGATCACGCAGGCCGAAAGGATATTCGTGAGGTTGAAATTTTAGGTAGCTTGAAAGGATTTCTTTCAAAGGTCGCCCCAGAAATTTCAATTTATTCAGTAGCTTCAATTTCTCGCGAAAGCCGCTATCGAATAGATTTGCAAGTTTCAAATACAACAGATAAAATCATAATTGAGCTTAAAAATTTACGAGGACTAGAATATCGTCGAAGAATTCGCGAGGCGATATTTCAAGTTCAAAACTACATGGCTCAATCGGGGATCAACCAAGCTATTATATATGGGTTTCATTCCGAAAATAGCGAACAACTCGTTCGCGAGGAAATTGCGTCAAACGAAACCGCTGGGCGAATTATTGTTATTTCTCCTCAAAACTCTTCCAAGATCTAGCCCATCGTTCAACTCGGACGCTGCCTCTGTGAGTCACTTCCCCCACGATCATTCTCGCATCTCCTCCCGCTGATCCGCTTCTGCAAAGCCGGTTACCACTCAGTATTCCAGTCCAATCAAGTCGCTTTTTCAAATTTCATTCCGGTCCGTTCGCCCAGTGGAGCGCCTAACCTCGCGTTCGACTCGGACGCGGTAGTCACCGACCGGATCCCGATCACCCACCATACATCACTGGCTACTGCGCTGGATGTGTCGATGTTGTTAGGACTCTATGCTGCGCCTTTGCACATACATCATCGGAAAAGACACAGGCCTGGCACCAAATCCCTTTTGGGGTTGGTGTACCTTATCTGTATGTACCCCAAACAGACAAGGTGCAAAATTGCGACAAGGTGACTATATTGCAGGATTCACCCCAAAAGAAAATGGAAACCAATTAATATACTTAATGAAAATCCATGAACGAATTCATCTCGATTCATATTTTAACGATCCACGCTTCGCTAAAAAGATCCCTGGTTTATCGGGATCGTGGAAAGAGCGCTGTGGTGACAATTTTTACAGCCTCGCTAAAGATGGCTCATGGAAACAGCATAAAAATCGTTTCCATATTGGCTCGGAATACCTACAAAAGGATACCCGCGTTCCTTTTGCCTTTGTGGCAAACGAATTTTGGTATTTTGGTCGTTCGGCCTTAGATGTACCTCTCAGGTTCGCCAATCTGATCGGCGGCCGAGGAATCAGGGTGAATCATCCGCAAGAGCTTGTGCAAGAATTTTTAAATTGGGTTTCGCGGAATCACAAACAAGGTATTCACGACATACCCTTAAGCAATCCCGATATCGACCTAACTTCTCATCCAGAAGCAACTGGTCCGGCTAATTCGTGTTGTTAGCCCGCTTCATTAACACCGACCGTTTCCATGCTCGGACCCAACAGCCATCAACCACCCTCCGCCAGTGCCCGCACTTCACTCCATAACTCCTTCAGTTCTTTCCAAACCCTCAGCACCTGCCTCCGCATCGCCTTCGCCTTCCTGATGTTCTCCTCCACCTCCCGCACGGCCCGGAGCACCTCCCGGAGCCTCTTTGCCGTGGGTGGATCCAACTGAGCCAGAGCCAGGGCAGACCGTTCCACGCGGATGGCCACCTCCTCCGCTGAGGGTTCGGGCTTGGCCAGGGTGCGCT
>CAZPUI010000218.1:0-8170 GCA_964589695.1 uncultured Solibacteraceae bacterium
TCCAGCACAACCGGTTCCGCATCTACGACCGGATGCGGGAGTACAGCACCAACATTCGGGAGGTGGATGGGATGATCCTGGAGCGGTGGGCGCCGGAGGCGGATATTTGATGAATTGCAATCCCTGGGAAATTCCCGAAAGCTGGTTAAATTTTTACATCCCTATTTTCAATTTGATTGGGAGCACTTGGAGAAATAGCTCGAGATTCCCACATGATTTCAAATTGCTTTGACCAATACTCAAACCAATATTGAGACTGCTGCCGCGTGATGACTATGTGCATTCGATCCGTGATGAATTCATTCTGATAGCCAAAGAATTCGATTATCAGTCGTCCATTTTTTCCGTTGGGGTCCACCACGGCGAGGCTGAACCCGGGGCTATATTCCAACAATCCGTATTCAACTTTTCCAGTAGTTCCCCAGTTCACCATTCTTTCAAGTGTATTGAGAGATGATTTAATATCGTTCTCAAGGTCATACACCTTATCAAGTTGCTTGGTTAGGGCCGATATTCCGATCTCACTCTTCGGGTTTTGCAATAGGACACGGAGGCTGCCACCTCGGTCCAGGAGTTCCTGTTTGATTTCGCCAGCGCTGCGAAGGGCATTTACGACGGAAGGGCCGTAAATCCAGAGTTCTTGTGCGCCAGTGATGAATTCACGGAAGGGTCCGTAGCTCTGACGATCCAGCAACACAGCATCCAGGTCAGCCGCTGCGGTTTCTGGCGCGGTCGACTTGAATACCAGAAGGCCGACAGCAGCGAGTATGGCCGCGATCTTAATTTCGATCGGAATTACATTGTCAAACACGCCGAGAATAGAAAGGGTGAATGCAGCAAGCGAGATGGCGTAGCCATCCAAGTTTTTCCCTGCGGATATATCCCTGGCAATACGCTTTATGAGGCGGGATGGGCCATGCATTGGGAAGCTCCTGTGGTCGAAGTAGTGGACTTCCTCATTGTTTGGACGCCCGATTTGATAAGGTCCGAGGAGCAGGGTTGGGAACGAAGGCCGGCAAAGAATCCTGGGCCATGTTCATGCTAGCGCCAATACTAATCATTTCCATTCCTAACCTCGTTCCCGGTCGGCCCAGCCATGATGTGCATGCGTGTCCTCAACCCAGCTCCACCTGTGGCCAGGACAGTGCGGGAGGGGAGCCACCATCGATCGGCACACTTCGTGAATCCGAAAGTAAGATTGGAGCCAGAAACCACCTAAAGTTCAGAGTGACCTTTTCGTCGGCAAAAGCGCAGGCGGGTTCGCACGGCGACACGATTCCAACCAGGTGACCATGCTCTGATTGACGCGATGTGCGGTACTCAAAGGCGTCGAAGCTGTTTCCTTGAGATTTTCACGCCACAGTGTCAAGGTTTCTCCAATTGTTTCCGGCGGCAAAAGAAGCATTTCTCGTGAAATTGAAACAAAGGCCCGCAAGCCAAGCCAAAACTGCAGCTGATAGACTTCTACCATCTTCGCTTCCGGTCGGTGACGGAAGATGCTAACGGGGAGTTGTGACACGGAGGAAATCCTAATGTTGGAGAGGCTACGCTGGCTGATGGGCCAGCCAGAAAGTGCGGCGCACCCAAGAAATTGCATGATTGCCGACTGATCATGGGGCGGCACAGTTTCGAATTGGGCCAATTCTATTGCCAAACGGAGGCCCAAGGCTGGGTGGTGAAATTGCCGACATCGTTCTGAGGATTGGTGAAATGCTAATTCGCGCAATCCAGATATTAAATAGAGTTTATTACTTTGTTTGTATGCATTCTGTAAGGAACTATTTGTGCAAATCGAATTAACAAACGATTCGACGAGTTCTTCGGCAGAAGGCGGGACGTTGGCCAATAACCAACAGATTTGTAAAAAACCACCATACTGAATGGGAAAATCTTGCCAATTTGCACGATGAAGCAACAAGGTTATTAAATCGGATGCGATATCATCTCGGTTTGCGTTTTTAGAATTACGTGCCAGCCAAGTCGCCCCCTTAAGGCACATTTGATCTGTCGCTGAATTCCAATGACCCGGCCGGATCTGGTAGATGGCGATTTTGAGTATTGAAATTGGAGCATGGATAGAAAATGCAACCAAGGCAGTCAATGTCGAGTTCAATCCCTTATTGGACAATTGGTCTGGCTCACTCTCCAAAATTTGCCAAAAGGGACCGGTGTCTCGTCCATGTTTTTTGGCCAGATTGAAGAATGACCCCACGCCATCCAGGGTGGTCATCCACGTTCTCTCGGCGAACCTTTTGGGTTGGCTTTCGATAAGCTCCCAATAAAGGGTGGTGTCGCGCCCGTGTTCTTGGGCAACGGTGAGAAAGGAACCCAAAGTATCCAGAGTGCTCGCCCACGCATTGGCGGTGAATTTGTCGGGGTTCCCTTCGATGAGCGCCCAAATTCGACTGGTGTCCCGCCCGTGTTGTTTGGCCACGCTTAGAAACGAACCCACCTTGTCCAGAGAAATCGCCCACACCCCCGCGGTGATTTTGTCAGGGTCCCCTTCGATGAGTTCCCAATACTGGCTGGTGTCACGTCCGTGTTGTTTGGCCACGTTGAGGAACGAACCCAGTTTCTCCAGCGAAGTCGCCCACGCGACCGCGGTGATTTTGTCAGGGTCCCCTTCGATGAGTTCCCAATACTGGCTGGTGTCACGTCCGTGTTGTTTGGCCACGTTGAGGAACGAACCCAGTTTCTCCAGCGAGGTCGCCCACACGTCCGCGGTGATTTTGTCAGGGTCCCCTTCGATGAATTCCCAATACTGGCTGATGTCACGTCCGTGTTGTTTGGCCACGTTGAGAAACCAACCCACGGTTTCTAACGAGCTCGCCGATATGCGTGCAGCCAACTTGTCTGGATTCCCTTCAATGAGCATCCAAATCTGATTAGTGTCGCGTGTGTGTTGCTTGGCCAGCTTGAGGAACCACCCCAGCCCAAGCAGCGAACTCGCCAACACGCTGGTGGTGAATTTGTCAGGGTCCCCTTCGATGAACGCCCAAAATAGGCTGGTGTCACGCCCTTGTTGTTTGGCGACGTTGAGGAACGAACACACCTGTTCCAGCGAACTCGCCCAACAGCTGGCGCTGAATTTGTCAGGGCTCCCTTCGATGAGCGCCCAAAACCGGTTGGTGTCGCGTCCGTGTTGGTTGGCCACGCTAAGAAACGAACCCACCTTGTCCAGCGAATTCGCCCACACGCTGGCGGTAAATTTGTCAGGGTCCTCTTCAAGGAGTTTCCAGAACAGGGAGGTGTCGCGACCATGTTGTTTGACTAGATCGAGGAAAGAACCCACCACATCAAGCGAAGTAGCCCACGCTTTGGGGGTGAACTTTTCGGGGTGATTTTCGAAGGCATTCCAACATAGGGTGACAAGTTTCGTTTGGTCGCAGGATTTCGCGAACCGGATCAAATTCAGGGAAAGTGAGAGTGGAATATCGAGAATTTGATTACGGAACTCATCCTCTCTGTCCGCTATGTATTGCCAAAGTGATTTGAGACGGGCTTCGTCCCCACGTCGGCGCAACCTTGCACTCAGGGCGGTGGCTATTTGCAAATGTTTTGCGGCAGTATCGAAACGGATCTGTTCCAAATCTACAGACGTCGGAAGAGCTGCAAGGATCAGCTGTCCCCAACCTGGCTCGCGCAGTTCGTACATTCGATACTGGTTCCATTTTCCACGCTTCGTTTCAGCAACCAGACCGAGTTGAAACAATTTTTCCATTTTGCTAGAATTTGGGAGTGCTGCTTCTTCAACAAGTATTTCTAATTCCTGCGCTCCGAACGCTGCTAAACAAATGGTATTGTCAATTTCTTGAGAATCCCGGAGATTATCCAGCCATTTTTTGCGAACCCATGCGGAGGCTCGTATTGGAGGAAGCTGCCATCTCCCCCTTTGAAATTCCGCTAGGCTTTCCAGGACTGCAAAAGTGAATGCATTCAGTGCCGCGCCAAAAATGCGATGCCATTCAGCGAGCTCATTAGTGGGCGGTTCTGGCATGGGTGGAGCATTTGCGCCAGCAACCCGGCGGTATAAGTGCTTTGCCAAATGCCCTAAGTCCTCCGGAGTAGGCTGAAGTGGAATGGATGGATTTTTTGGATTTCGCTCAAAAAAGGTCAAATCCTGGTCCGGTGAATCGACGACTGCCCGGTGTATCCGAGTTGCCACCAATAAGAGATGGCCCCGATTGTGAGGAGGCTTGTCATTCCAGCGCTGCCAAAGCGCGAGGGCGAGATCCGGCTTGTAGTGAATATTATCAAGAATCAACAGTGCACCCGACCGCGCAAGTCGTGTGATAGCCCCAACGGGGCTCGCATCAGCCTCTTCCTCAACTTCTCGTTTCAAGTCAAGGTAGAAGACCGGGTGCCCATTTTGTTCGTGAGTCGTTGCCACGCGAAGGGCAAGCGTTGTCTTGCCGACCGAGGCCACATCCATGCAACAGGCCCAACCATGCGTTTGAAGTCGCTTCAGGACTTCGGAATCGGCTGAAAAGCTTGGGACATCGCCGTTGAGGTACTCCTTCCTGGTGGGAAAGGGGTCGCTCGCGCCTGGAACGTGAAACAGCGGAAAATCGTCATCAACCTGAACGAATGGCCAACAGCGAGCCGCCGGAGTGACTGACCGAAGCACGACGGGCAAATCATCTTGAGTTGGATAGCCAACACAGCAAAGGTTCAAGGGTCTTTCTAGGCGAGCATTGATTTCTTTGGCCTTATCTTCCTGCGCCAAAAAATAGTCGGGCAGGCTGCTCTTCCCCCATTCGTTGCTCCACGCTAGGAGACGTCCAAGGTTTGGATCATCAAGCCCATCGCCACAACCCACATATATCCAGGACGAGTTGAGCCAGAGCGTTTTGAACAATTCCTGGAATTTCTTGTCAGCAACCACACGGTCGTAGGATGAGCGTCCCAGTACGATGGAAGAAGGTCGCTGCCAGTGACCGTGGATGTGCAAGATTCCAGGATCCTGTCGGGTGATGACACGAAGAAAACGCTCATGTTCTTCCCATGTCACCGGGGGTGTGCCTGGGAGGAAGTCACTGAGAAGGCTATCGTAGTTGGTGGTGACTATGAGGGCCCCTGCTTCGTGAAGGTCGCGTAGGGCTTCGAGCGGCGCCTTCGCTCTCTCCTCGTTCCGCATTTTGAAACTGGCAAATGCGGATTCTAGCCACGGGGCCAACAATTTCCCATTCGACATTTTGAACGTTTGTTCAATATTTTCTGCGAATTCCAAGGCCTTCTGAAGCTGGAACGGTGAGAACGCAGCATCCACCCCTTCTTCGAGTTCATGACCCCATTGCGGTGTAATTATATGATTCGAAATGAGGTGTCTGATACCGTGCTTTAGCAGGCCGAGCCAAGATGCATGGGCCTCACCCGTCGCATTAATCGCGATTCCTGTGCCTACAACTACAACCACTCGCGGGTTCGACCTATCAAGTAATTTTGCAATCTCGTTTAGGTCAGGTGAAAGGGTTGTCATATCGTTCAACTGGCTCTTGTTTGAGAAGTTCAAATTTGAATAGGAGGGTCAAATGCCCCAGCAGCGGCCTCAAGGGCCCGAAACGGCATGGAAGGCTCTTGTTCCCTGGCTAGTTGTAGCACAGTCAAGATCTTCGTCCAACTTCAGCGAAACATCGAGTTAGTCCCATTCATTCTGCCTGAACACCGCCCGGGAGATGCTTCCCGTGGCCTCACCCTGGTCTCGGCTCACGCTCACGCTCTTCCCCAGAGCCTGGAGTAGTTTGCCGAAATCCACGCTGGCAAGGCCGTCCTCCCCTGCGACCACATGCCACTCGCTGCGGTCGACGGTGGACAGGGTCTCAAAGCCTTCGGATTCGGGGGTCACGAGGTAGAGCAGCACCTTTTTCGCCTGAATCTTGTCGATCAGTTGCGGGAGCAGGCGCCGGGATTCGGCCAGTCGATTGCCGCCCTCCATGGGCTCGTCCGTGAGGAGGATCACCACCCGTCGGCTGGCGGCACTGTCCCGCCACGGGAAATCCAGGGCGCAGTCCAGGGCCACCAGGGGGCTCTCGTTGTCCCCGGTCCGGACCTCGGAGAGCGCCCGCTGGAAGGTAGGGATTTCCGAGGTGAAGAAGCGCCCTTGGCTTCGATAGAGGCCATCGAGGAGGTTGGCCTCGTGGATGGAGCGCGCCTGAAAGCCTCCCGTCTTCGCCGTGGCTCCTATTTGGGTGCGTCTTGGTTGGTTGGACGGAAATTCGAAGGCGCAGACTTCAGTCCGGCTGGCCTCCCCCGTCTGTCCGCGAGGGGAGATGACCAGGTCGTGGTGGGCGATTTCCGAGCCCTGGATCACCTCCACGCGGCAGGGGATGGGGGCCTGCCCCTGCTCATGGAAACGGAAATTGCGGACCTGGACACGATAGCGCCCCCGGGGGGCCGTTCCGGTCGCCCAGCGGATGTTCTCCACGGGCTGCAGGGTCTCCCCTGACACATTTCGGTCCACATCCAGTTCGCCGCCACAGGCCGAGCGCTTGTGGCCGAAGTAGATCTCTTCTCCCGAGGGGGCAAGGACATGGAGATCCAGATCGTTGCGATTGTTCCAAAGCAGGGTGGCTCGAATGTCCACATCATCGTACCGTCCACCCGCGGCGGTCACCCGGGCCCGGAAATCGCGGTCAAGGCCAGCGACCCGATCCTCCTGGAGGGAATCATGGTGGGCAATGAAATCGAAGCGCAGGTCCCAGGTGTGATTGGGGTCGTTGCGGAACACTTCCGTGAAGGCCGAGAGGTGCTGTTTCACCCCCTCGATGCAGGGCTCCATGGACCTGGATGCGTCCAGAACGAAAACGATGTCTGCGGATCCTCTACCGGGCATGGGATTCCTTTCGTGGTGGTCAGGTTCAGAGTCCGGCGATTTTCCACCGGGTCGTCATGGCGTGGAGGGAGCGCTGCCCGCCAGGGGATGTCTTGGAAGCCTTCTTCAATTCCCGCAGCAATGTGGGGCGCTCGGGTGACGGGCAGATTCGCATAGCGGCCAGGAAAGCCAGGGTGCCGTCCGCTTCCCACCCAAGGGAGGCCGTGGCAAGGGCGTACAGGCTCCAGGCCCTCGGGTTCCGGGGCTCCAGGATCACGGCCTCCAAGGCCAGGGCCCGAGCACGGCTGTAGTTCCGGGCCTGAAGAAGGCCCTCGGCATATTTTCCTGGGAGGGTGCGGTCGCTCGGATCGCGACGCCGGGCTTCGGCGAAGTCGCGGTCTGCCTCCTCCCACTGGGCCCGGCGCAGGTGGCTCTGCAGGTGCTTCATCAGCCACTTGGCGCCATCGTGGTTCCCCACCTGGGGGAGCCAGGGGCTCGCTGCCTCAAGACGCGTCATGGCCCCCTGGAAGGCATCGGCCTCTGGAGCCCCGGCCACCGCCAGCACGGACAGGGCCAGATCCTGGGCTGTGGGGGGCTGGGCCGGTACGGGTGGAGCTTGGTGGACCGTGCGCAGGGCCCAGCGGACCGAACCCACCAGCAAAGCCATTCCCAACAGCGCCCCTCCCCCGACGAGGGCGGCCCGCAACCCCTTTCGGGCCACGGGCCTTTCGGGAATCGGGGAAGCCACAACCGCGGACTTTGGGGGGCGGCGGGCTTCGACGCGCACCGCTGGCGGTGGGGCGGGTGCAGCGGGCCTGGGCTTCCGCAACTCCGCAGCTTCTACAGGTGTGACCCATCGCTGAAGGTCGTCGCTCCAGATTGCCAGTTGGCCTCCGCAGACCGGGCAGGCTTGGGCCTCCGCCTGCTCGGTGCCACAGTCCCGGCATTTGAGGCTCAGGACGGCCACGGGTGCCTCGGGAATGCAAGGGGCAGCGTTGCAGGAATGCCCCTCACGGCCGACCCGATGGATAGATGTCCAGCACTTGCGCCTCGGGGATCTCGATGCGGTAGACATCCGGCATGCCGTTCGGGCGGTAGCGGGCCAGACAGGGGGTTCGCGGGAAGGGCCCGAGCATTTCGTCCGGGAGGCGATGGGACAAGGTGTTGATGGTCAGGAGCGGATGGTTGACATAGGCGGGCGGCTGGGCGAAGCGGTCCGTCTCATGGGAGTGTCCGCGCACCAGGCCGTGGACCGGCGTGCCCAGGTTGTTCGAGGCCAATTCGCAGAAGGCATCGAAGTCCTGGACCCCGAATTCACACCCGCGGCTGTTCCGGTTCGGGATCTTCCGCTTGGCCCGG
>CAZPUI010000219.1:0-8148 GCA_964589695.1 uncultured Solibacteraceae bacterium
GTCCGCAACCGATACCCGCTTGGTGAACGATAGGCTGATCCAAGCGCTCCTGCGATTGGAGTGGCGTTGTGGTCACATTTAGAGGATTGTGGTATTTGGAATCGAGTTCCGCTTTCCCCTGCCGAGGTGCCCAATGCGCGCGTCCCTTCTGAAGTGGGTGTGGTTCGCCTGTACCTTGGTAACCCAAGTCTCGCTCTTGGCCCAGGTCGCCCCGAGCGTGGGTTTGAAGGGGGTGGGGCTGTCCGATCTGTTCTGGCGAAACGCCACCACAGGCCAGGTTTATCAGATGCCCGTCCATGGCGCGACCGTCGGTCCAGGGGCCGTGGTCTGGACAGAACCCTCGCTGGCATGGCAGATCGCGGGGATCGCGGATTTCGATGGTGATGCCAGGCCCGACTTGCTGTGGTGGAACAACACCACCGGGCAGGTGTACTTGATGCTTCTGGAGAACCAGTCGGTCAAGTCGGGGAGCCTCGTCTACACGGAACCGGACACCGAATGGATGATTCAGGGCGTTGCGGATTTCAATGGTGATGGCAAGGCGGACCTCCTTTGGAGGCACGGTTCCTCCGGCCAGGTGTACTTGATGCCGATGGATGGGGGCACCCCGCTTCCCGGCGCGATTGTCTGGACCGAGCCTTCTCACGCGTGGCATATCGTGGCGATGGATGACTTCAGTGGAGACGGCAAGGCCGACATCCTCTGGTGGAACCGGAATTCAGGACAGGTCTACCTGCTCGCCATGAACGGGACACAGGTGCTTTCGACGGCCCTGGTGTACACCGAATCCGACACGAATTGGCAGATCAGCGGGAGCGGAGACTTCGATGGTGACGGGACCTCCGACCTGCTGTGGACCCATGTCACCCGTGGGCAGCGGTACGTCATGCCCTTCCGGAATGGTCTTCCCCAGGCCGGTGCCGTAGTCTGGACGGAGCCAGACCCGGCCTGGCAGGTCGTGGCAATCGGTGATCTGGATGGTGACCAGCGCGCCGACCTGGTCTGGTGGAATTGCACCACGGGCATGGTCTACCAGATGCAAATGGATGGCTTCACCATCAAGTCCGAAGCGATGCTCTATGTTGAGCCTGACACGGCCTGGAGCATTCAGTCCCGGGGCCGACGCTCCCTGGCTGAACCCGCCGGCGTCAGTCTCGTGGCTGGATGGCCTGGCAGTCCTGGCCATCGGAATGGGTGGAGGCAGGATGCGAGGTTCCTGGCCGTGACCGACCTCGCCATGGCAAACGGGGAGCTGCTGGTGGCCGATGACCACATGGTCCGGAAGATCGGGCGTGATGGGGTGGTAATGGATGTCGCGGGGAAGCCCCGCACCATTGGGACCAGTAACGGTCCTGGTTCCCAGGCCCTGTTCTGGGGGCCACTCAGCCTCACCTCGGACCCTTGGGGCAACATTTTCGTCTGCGAGCAGGGCAAGCACACGGTTCGCCGGATTTCGCCCGATGGCCAGGTCAGCCTCTACGCAGGGGCTCCCGGGGAGGTGCTCAGCCTCGACGGTGAAAGGCTGTCCGCTCGCTTCGATTCCCCCTTTGCGATCTGCTGCGATTCCGCAGGCAATCTGTTCATCGCCGAAGCCTACGCCATCCGAAAAATCACACCTGCGGGAATGGTCAGCACCCTGGCAACAGGTTTCTACTGGCCCCAGGGTATCGCCCTGGACCGAAACGAGAACCTGCTGGTGGCCGATACGCAGAGCCATTCCATCAAAGCCGTGAGCCAAGCCGGGGTCGTGACCACGATCTGCGGCAACGGCGCCGGGTTGGTGAACGGATCCGTGGATGTGGCCAAGTTCAACCTGCCCTGGGATGTGGCCATGGACGCCATGGGGAATCTCTTCGTGTCCGACCTGGGCAATCAGCTGATCCGAAAGATCTCCCCCGAAGGCGTGGTGACGACCTTTGCAGGGGTGCCTGGGGCGGTCTATGCCCAAGATGGCCCCGCCCACCAGGCCTCCTTTTCCGACCCGCGTGGCCTCTGCTTCGCGCCCTCGGGCATGCTTCTGGTCGGAGATGGAACAGGAACCGGGAGGACCGTCCGGAGTGTTGCCCCGGATGGAACCGTCAGCACCTTCGCGGGCGTCACCATCCAATACGGGTACGTGAATGGGCTCCGGGACGCGGCCAGGTTCGGTTCGCCCGGTGGGGTGGCAAGGGATTCCAAAGGCAATGTGTACGTGACGGATCAAGGAACCATCCGCCGGATTACCCCAGGCGGTGAGGTCACGACCTATGCCGGTGTTCCGGGACAGCCTGGTTTCGTGGATGGACCCCTGAGCTCCGCCCGATTCTCCGGTCCCTGCGGACTCGCGATGCATCCCGATGGATCGCTCTATCTGACCGATGGCCACGCCATCCGCAAGATCACTCCGGAAGGAATCGTCTCGACCATCGCCGGGCAGCCCGGCCTGAGTGGGTACGAGAATGGTCCAGGGCCTTCGGCCAGGTTTTCATCTCCCCTCGGCCTTGCCTTCGATCCCGCGGGCAACCTGCTGGTGGTGGACCGCGACAATTTCTGTGTCCGATCCATCTCGCCCGATGGCACGGTTTCGCTGTTCGCAGGCACCCCCGGGCAGAAGGGACACTACTGGGGCGGTCATCGTCTGGAAACCTTCTTCTACTACCCCCAGTGGATTGCTGTCTCAGGCACCGGAAACGTTTACATCACCGAAACTGCTGCCGTCACAAGGATCGGGCTGGATGACAGGACGGCCATGGTGGCATCCCTGGGCGATCCCAACGGGATCTGTGTGGATCGTGAAGAGAACCTCTATGTGGCGGAACGTGCCTCGTATGTGGTCTGGCGGATTGCCAACAGCGGGGGTATGCGCGCCATGGTGGGTGATCCCCTGCTGTTCGGCAACGCGACCGGCCCCCTGAGGGCAAGCCCGTCCTCACCTCTGCCCATGAATCCCGGTTCGGTTTTTGAACCCTATGGCGTCTGCGCAACCCCGAATGGGGAGATCCTGGTGACCTGCTTCTCCTGTGTCCTGAAGATCACTTCGGCGGATATTCAATGAGCCCCAGTTGTAATTCGCCGCGGTGAACCCGCATGGCGAATGAACGGAACCTTGCTTCGGCCTGGCCACCTTCCTCCATGCGCCTCCACAAAGGGTCCTGCCTTCTCTCGCTGGCCTTCGTGGCGGGCTTGCCGGGGGAGGAACCTGGCCTGGACCCTCACCCACCGGCCTCCGAACTCCGAACAGATCTGGAAGCAGTGGCAGAAACTGGGCCGTCCTCACCCTGGCGCGCCCAGCGCCCTGACGGAGTGCGACGAGCTTTCCGCCCCCTTCGCCTTCCTCCTGGCCCGCCTGGGGGTGCGGGAGGCGGGTCTCCTCTGGCCCACCCCGTAGGCGCTGTCCAGGAATACGCTGGCCGATTGTGCGTGGCGCCGGGCAAGTATGGCTAGGAAAGGGCCCGCAGGCATGGTGGTTCTATGTCAAGGGCCCTTGACAACGCCAGACGCAGCCCGCCGCCCCGCACCCGAAGGGCTGGGGCCAGCCGCGCGCCCGACTGTGTTGAGCGGCTTGTGGGATGAACCACATCCCCCTGCGCCGCTCGCCTTGTCGGATCACGCGGCTGACCTCCAGCAATCGACCAGATTATTCCTGGACAGCGCCCACACACCGTGGCGGTGTGGATGCCCGCGGTGGGGGACAAACCCCTTCGGGTGGTGGTGCCCACCACCCAGATCTTCCTCACCGGAAGGGACCGTTTCGACACCGACGCTTCGATCCCTGGACCCAGAAGTCCATCTACGCCTATGGCCGACAGGATGTGTCGGATGACTTGCCCCTGCCGGCAGCGCTGGTGGACTTCCTGCTGCACCAGGTGGACCGCTACGGGGAGGCCTCCGACGGCACCCTTCAGGCGCTGAGGTATTTGCGGGAGGGGCTCTTCCGGCGGACGATTCATCCCAGTGCCGCCCGTGCGAAGCTGGATCGGTTGCGCCAGAGCCTTCCAACTTCAGCCACGGGGGACCATCGGGCCCTGCAAAACTTCCTGCAGGATTTCGGGTTGGGAGGCGAGCAGGGTTCCCCTAGGAAGCCCTGATGCAACCTTGGCAAAAACCAAGTGCGTTCAGGTCATTCGGTTTTCTTGCGATTTCCTTGAAGCTTAGCTTTTTCTTCGGGAGTAAGGTATTCCCGTAAATAATCAGGCATCTCTTCACCCGAATTCAGAAAGTAATCTGCATCTCTCCGACACTCAAGATCATAGATCTCCTTCGACGTGCTGTACGAAATGCTCCCGTTCCACTGGATGCGCCAATTGAAGTCCGGGGCTGGCATCGTTTTGGTGGAAAGGTGGGCCCCCGGCGGCGGCGCGATATCCCGGATCTTCCCACTTTGAGGGTCCAGAGCGTACCAGGTGATCTGATCGAAAATGGTGTTCAGGAAATCTTCGTCTTTTTTCTTGTTGTCCCAGAACTTGCCATCGTTGTTGGGATTGCCGGTGAACTTGGGGCCCTCCGTCTTGAAAACATGGCCCTGCAGGACAGCATCCCGGGATCGGGCCGCAAATATCAGGTCGCCGTCCTGGGTGGGCTGGTAGCCAAGCAGGGCGTTGAGGGGATGGTTCTTGAGCAGCTCCTTTTCGGAGAGGTCGCTGAACAAGAAGATATTTCGCCTGTGGCGCCCGGTGTTGCCATCGAAAATGCAAAAAATACCAGGTTGTTCCATGGGGAGCACGAGTCTTCCGCCCACCCGCGTGATGCGCGGCATGAAGAAGCGGTGGCTCAAGGCAGGATGGGATTTCAGGGGATCCTTGTCGATGATCCTGGTTTCGAATCCCACCTCGACGATCTCGCGCACCACCAGGGTGGTGGTTTCGGACTTTAACTGCAGGATGGCCGCGGGGGAGTAGCGCCCCTGCTCCTGAAACAAGGGCGTGCAGGTCAGCCCCAGAAAACGGTTTTCCGCCAGGGGCAGGATCCGTGTCGGGGTGTACCGGGTTTCGGGAGAGGGCGGCCATTCGGCCACCTTCTCCCAGGTCTCGCCGGCGTGTTTCCAGACTTCGATTCCATCGCCCACAATGCGGTTGGCCCAAAGGGCACCTTCGAAATAATCGACGATATACAGGCTGAGCTTCTTGGGCATGGGGACCTTCCGAAGAATTCCCTTCTTGCCCAGGATCCAGGCCGCATCCCCCGCCGTGGGGTCGAAACGTACGAGTTGATCCCCGTCCCAGATTGAAACGCGTTGAACTTTCCTGCGTTCACCAGCCAAAAGCGCAATATTTTGCGTTATTAATAGCGCGGCGATAACAAGCGTGAATGGTTTCAACATTATTTCTCCATTGAAACACGTGTTTGGTGGGGACGGGGAAAGGTCGGGTCAGAGGTGATTAGGCTGGACGGCTCTTGCAGTCAGGCCATCCCCACTTGCGGCACCAGTCCATGGCTTCCCTCAGGGTTGGATAATCCTCTGACTGATCGGTTCCGCGCTCCCAAGTGCACCATCCTCGCTCAGATCCCTGAGTGTAGCGATTAATGTAGTGGTCGTTGCCGCCACAGGAATAGGCCAAGCAGGCCCCGCCCCCGGGCTCTCCCTCCTCTTCATCGAAGTAAAGTTCAGGAGTCGCGGCAAGAAATCCGATTCCTACGTAGACCGTCACAAAGCCTGAGGGCGTTCGGACGCTGGTCGCGTAGGGGCGGGGTTCAGCCGCGAAGCCTTGGGATGTGATCAGCAGCGAAAGGGCTGTGAGGACCAATTTGTTCATGATTACTCCTTGGGGTCGAGCTCTTATGGTATGGAGCGAGGGGGGGGGGGCAAGGACAATCTATGATTGTTCAAATATCATTTTTGCGTGATCCCTTGTGTCGGCGTGCCACCCAGCGGAGGTCAGCCTTCGGTCTATCGGACTACCCCGAGTCACGAACCCGATCGACGAGATCCTGGTGTCCACCTTGTGATGGAAGCGAGCCGTGGCCCAGAATTTCCCCAAAAGCTCTCCGGAGGGGACACCTGCGAGCATCGTTAAGGGAGAGAAGTCCGGCGGCGTGATTGGATCGTGTTGTCTTGCGGCGCCGCTTATCTCATCTGGGGGGTCCTGAATCCGTTTCGATCTGCGGGCCCTGCGCCCAAGGGGTCAAGGTCCTGCGCTCCTGCTATGGTGTGCGCAACAGGAGGTCGGACCGTTGCACCCCCCCCAGGAACGCCGCCCCCGTGCCCGGTCCTTCCCGGTCCTGCGCCTCCTGCTGCTGGGGTTATGCCCAACAAGGTGGAGCTGCCTGCTCGCTGCGCTGGCGGTGTTCCCCCTTGAACTCCCGCGCAGGGCTCAGGCGGAGCCCGCCCCCCCCGTCAACGTCGGGATGTCCACCTTCGCCCAGCCACGGCTGCTGACCTGGCGGTGGGAGGACGCGCGGCTGGTGATGGATCCCGGAGCCACGGACGACCCGGTGGCGGTGGGCTCCCTGGTGAAACCCTTCCTGGCCAAGGCCTGGGCCCAGGCCCACCCAGACCAGGCACCCCCCCACGTGAATTGCGGGCCCAAGGATGGCTGCTGGCAGCGCCCAGGTCACGGCCGGCTGGACCTGGCGAGGGCCCTGTCCGTGTCCTGCAACACCTACTTCCGCACCCTGGTGGAGGCCACACCCCTGGAGCACGTGAATCGGGTGCTGGCCCAGGAGGGATTCCTGGGGGTGGTGAAAGAGCCCCGGCAGGCCCTGGGATTGGTGGAGGGGCTGCGCATCCGACCCAGCGACCTTCTGGCGGCCTATCGACGCCTGGTTCGCACGCCATGGCCCCTGGGAGAGTCCTTGCGGCGAAGCCTGCTCCTGGGGTTGCGGGAGGCGGCCCTCACGGGCAGCGCCTCCGGGCTCCAGGTCCGGGGCTATTACGCCAAGACCGGCACCAGTCCCACCACGGATGGCCACCCTGCCCACACCACGGGCTGGGTAACGGTCCTGGATGAGGTGGGCTGGGCCGTGCTCGCCCGACTCACCCACGGGACGGGCAAGGAGGTGGCCGACCTGCTGGCGGAACCCATGGCCCATCCCCGGGCCTGGGTGACGCCCCATCTGCGGCGGCCGGGCCCCCTGGATCCCGACAAGGACAGGGTCAAGGTGCGCTTCTTCAGCCTCCTCAAGCAGGGCCCCTTCAAGGTGGTGAACCGAGGCCAGGACCCCGTGGCCCTCCGGGAGGGCTTCCTGGGCTCCGGGGCCACCCAGGTCCTGCGGGTGGGGGACCGGGTGGGGCCGGGGCTCCTGGAGGTCCAGGCACCGGGGAATCTGGTGCGCCGGGTGCAGGGCACCCTTCAGGTGCTGCGGGGGATGCGCCTAGTCGTCTCCCTGCGGCCCCGGGACTATGTGGGGGGCGTGCTGGCGGCGGAATTGCCGGGGATCTACGATTCCCGGCGCCTGGAACTGGGGGCGGCGGTGCTGAGGTTCCTGGCCCAGGGCCGGCGTCATGCCGAGGCGGATGTCTGCGACAGCACCCACTGTGCTTGGTTCATTGGCCTGGGGCCGCGGCTGCTGTGGCCGAGCCCCACCCGGGCCGAGGTTCTGAAGGAGCCCGTGGATCCAGGCCCCTCGGACCGCGAATGGCAGGCCATGGTGCACCGCTCCCAGGAGCCTGGCCCCAGCGTCTGGAGTGCCCATTGCGGGGGGGCGCCCCTCAGTCCCCATGCCCTGTGGGGCGGGGGCGACGTCCGGGTCACCCCCTGCCCGCGCCACGGGGGTTCGTCCTCGCGCCCCTGGACGCGGACCTGGACCGAGGCCCAGGTGGCGAAGGCCTTTGGCGGCCCGGTGCTCGCCCTACGCATCGCCCACCCTGCGGGCATCTGGAGCCTTCAGATGGAGACCACCACGGGGGTTCGCACCCACCGCTACGACGAGGCCCATCGTCGGCTGGCCGAGGTGCTTGGGTGGGACACCCTGCCCAGCCCCCCGGATACCCTCCAACCCATCCCCGGCGGTTGGCGGGCCCAGGGCCGGGGCTGGGGGCACCGCGTGGGGTTGTGCCTGGGGGACTGAGTACCGACCACCCTCCAACGTGCGCTGTACTACTAACCTTCAACTTCGTGCTATCGCGCGCAGAATCGGAGTTCAATGCCTGGCAACAGCAGTTTTTTCAAGAATTGAAACACGGAGGACACGGAGGACACGGAGAAAGCACGGGGACTTTTTGGAGGGTGT
>CAZPUI010000220.1:0-8127 GCA_964589695.1 uncultured Solibacteraceae bacterium
CCGCGCCCGATGCCACCATCACCTCAAACCTGAGCGTGCCGACCCATGCCACCCTGGGGAGTGTGGCCACCTTCTCTGTGAAGCCCCAGAACGGCTCCATGGCTTGGTCCTTCTTGAATGGCAATCCCACAGGAGCCAGCTTCCCCGGCGGCAATACGGGCCAGTCGGTCCAGGTGAATCCGGGCACTCTCACTGGGACCTTGACCGTCCAGTGCGTGGTGACCAATTCCGATGGGGTCTCGGACACCAAGTCCGTGTCCATCAGCGTGGTGCCTGCACCCCAGATCCTTCGGTTCGTAGCCAATCCCGTGAATATTGTTCCGAGCGGCGCCAGCACCCTAAGCTTCGAGTTCTCTAATGGGAGCGGATTCCTGACCCCGGTGAACACTGTGGTGACCTCCGGCGGAGGGTTGGTGGTCACACCCGCCCAAACGACCACCTACACCCTGACCGTGACCAATGCCGCAGGAACCCGTGTGGCCAGCAGTACCACCGTCACGGTGGATACCACTCCCAGGATTCTGACCTTCGCCCCCGAGGCACCCACCGTGGCCCCCGGCGGCAGTGCGACCCTGCGGTGGACTCTGTTCGGGACCCCCACGGCCCTGACCCTGAATGGCACCTCGGTGTTGGGCCAGACCAGCCTGGTGGTGAATCCCACCCAGGGACAGGTTTTCACCCTGGTGGCCACCTTCGGGGCGGTCACAGACACCCGCACCCTCACGGTACCCATCCAGGGCATCTACCCCCTGGCGGGGAACTGGTCCGGTGGTTCTGGTTTCCGAGAGGGGCAGAACCTTTTCCAGATCTGGTCGGCCTCGCGTCTCTTCCTACGTTCCGCCCACCACAATGCCATCGTGTTCCTTGGCCAGGACAATCGCATCCGCAGGGTCACCGGTGATGGAGCGGTCACCTCCTGGGGCGGCCGGCTGGGGGTGCGGGGCATTCTCGAGGGACCCGCTGGAACGGCCCAGGTGGCCCTGGCCAACGATGGAGTAATGGATGATGCCGGCAACCTGATCTTCACAGAGGCCCAGGCCTATGCCCTTCGGGTGCTTGCGCCCGACGGCTCCATCAGCCTGCTGGCGGGTGGGGACTATGACCCCAGTGGCCCCGTGGATGGTCCCCTGGCCACGGCCCGCTTTGGTGGCATCAAGGGCCTTGTACGTGACGCCGCCGGGACCCTGTTCATGGCGGACGGCCACATGATCCGCCGGATCGCAGGTGGTCAGGTGACCACCCTCGCGGGTTCCGTAGAGGCAGGTCATGCGGATGGCCAGGGCGTGGTGGCCCGGTTCAGCAATCCCAACAGCCTGGTGCTCATGCCCAATGGCGACCTCATCGTGGGGGATTCGGGCAACTATGTCATCCGACGGGTGACCCCCAGTGGTGCTGTGACGACCCTGGCGGGCTTCCACGGTGTGGCCCAGGCTGCCGATGGACAGGGGGCCGCCGCTCGGTTCCAGTCTGTGGGGTTCTTGGCCCGAATCAATGACGCGGTCTATGTCAGCGGATCCGGCCTGCGTAGGGTGACCATGGATGGGACGGTGACCACGGTGCTTCCGAACAGCGCGCTCATTCCGAGTTCCACACGCATGGCCGTGACCCAGGATGACCAGTTGCTCTGGCCCAGCCCGACCCGGTTTTCCATCACCTCCTTCAATCCTGTAACAGGCGTGGCCACGACCTTTGCGGGTCGTGAACCCGCGGCTGGAGCGAACGATGGCCACGGAGATGTGGCCACCTTCAACAACCCGTCGAGCGTGGGTGTGGACGCCCTGGGCAATACGTATGTGGCCGATGCCACCAACGGCCTGGTCCGCAAGATCACACCGGGGGGTGTCGTCTCCACCGTTGCCAGCGGGATGTCCGGAATTAGCTACCTGGCTGTCGGCCCTGCGGGAATCGTCTACGCCGCAACGACCAACCGAATCTGGATGATTCCGCCCACCGGTCCCGCCTCGGTGCTGGTGAATGGGAATTCGGGACACGCCGATGGGCCCCTGGCCCAGGCCCTCTTTGGCAACGGGTTCCGAGGCCTCGCCGTGGATCCCCTGGGCAATCTCTTGGTCCTCGACTCCGGGAATGCGGTGATCCGGAAAATTACTCCTGGGGGCATGGTGAGTACCGTGGGTGGTGTGCCGGGCCAGTTCGGCTATGTGGACGGCCTTGCGGGCCAAGGCACCATCAACTACCCCAGCAGCCTCACAGTGGATGGTGTCGGCAATCTCTTCTTTGTCGATACGAATGACAACGGGTATCTGTCGATTCGAAAGGCAAGTCCCGAGGGAACCCTGAGCACACTCCATGGCGCAGGCAGCGCGGGCTACCAGTTCGGATATGTGGATGGCTCACCGAGCCAGGCCATGGTTGCGTCTCCCTTTGCCCTGGCTGCCACGGCGGTGGGGGAGGTCTTCTTCTCGGACAGCATGTTCGGCTCACTGCGCAAGATCGGGCTGGATGGCCATGTCAGTACCGTGGTGGGCCATCCCCACGAGCGGGAGTACATTCCTGGCAACTTGGATACAGGACGGATACCGGTCTTGAAGTATCTGGCCGTGACCCCCCAGGGCACGGTCATGGCCTCTGCCCTGAATGGGGTCCTTCACCTCGTGCCAGGTGTCGCCAAGGTCATCGTGACGCCTCCCGGGCATGACCGGGTCTACATCCCGAGTTACATGTCGTTGGGTGAAGTTATCAACATCAACTACTCCACCATGAACTACATCGATCCCCTGCCCGAGTACCAATGGCAGCGTTCCACAGACCAGGGTGCCACCTGGACCACGGTGCATTCCGCGATCTATGGGGGCTACAGCAATGTGGCCTATAGCTTCACAGCCCAGGCGGTGGATGATAACCAGCTGCTCAGGCTGCGCATGGTCAATCCTGCTGGCGTCTGGACCGGTCGGCCGGTGCAACTCAAAGTAATCGCTCCCAAGGCCCCCGTGATCACGCTCCAGCCCCAGAGTCGGACCCTCAATGTCAACGCCGGGGCATCATTCGGGGTGAGCTGGAGTTATGACACGGTGCCGACTCCCACCTTCCAGTGGCAGCGTTCCAGCGATGGGGTGACCTGGGCCGATATCCAGGGAGCCCTCGGGTCCGGCTACAGCCTGACGGCGACGCTCGGGGACACCGGCGCCCAGTTCCGGGTGATTCTTACCAACAGTGGGGGCACAACCACCAGCAATCCCGCGCTCCTGACCGTGCACCCCCTTGGAACCATTACCGTGACCGGGCCAGCGGCGGCGAAGATGGGGCATCCTGCGGTTTTCACCCTGTCGGCCACGGACGGTGTGGGTTTGCCTAACCCGACGGTCTATACAAGCACAAGCCAGGGCGTGACCATCCAGGGCAACCAGCTAACCTACCTTCCCACAGGGACGGGTACCCGCAGTTTCACGGTCCTGACCCGGAATCTGGCCAACCGCCAGTTCAGCCGAAGCTATAGCCTCAATGTGACCGATAATTCGACACCCACCTTCACCCTAACCTCGCCACAGTCCGTGACCGCAGGCACCACGGCGAACCTCACCCTGGGGCCCACGGTGGATGCGGATGGGGATGCCGTGACCTTCACGTTGCAGGCCGGTGCCCCCGCTTGGGCTTCCGTCACCGGAAATGCATTGCTACTGGCGCCTCCCTCAGGCACCACCCCGGGGACCTACCAGGTGGTCGTGGTGGCCAGTGATGGTTTCGGGGCCAGCACAAGTTTGACCCTGAGTGTGAACGTGAGCTGAGCATCACCCCTTGCCGTCCTGCGCCCCGCCTCGGCGGGGCGTTTTGTCTCAGCGCAACTTCAAGACCGCCGCATGTTTGGGACAATTCGGAGCCCACTGTTTGCAAAACCTCCCTAGCCAATTCCACAGGGGGCCGTGCCATGAAAAGGCTCCAGATCCGGGGAGATTCTTTGTCGACAGGGGCTCGCTCCTTCTCCTTTGGCCACTCGCCCTAATAGGGAGAAAGGGCTACTACCAAGGTGAACGGGGCGGTTCTGGGTCGTGTTGTCCTGGGTGAGGTTCCGCCTTGTTTACTTCCCCGCCGCCCGCTGCAGAAATCCCCGCCATCCCCGGAACCGGATCTCGCCCTCCAGGCTCGCCAAGAGCCAGCAGTCCTCGTCGGGCAGGGCCACGGGGGCGTGGGCATCCTCCGCGCCCACCTCGTCGAAGTCGCCTGCCTCCAGGATCTTGTCCCCATCCTTCAGGCCCCCGGCCAGGATCACGGACAACTCCTGGCCCGTGTGGCCATGCTCGGGAAAGGGGCGCCCCTGGGCCATGTGCACCAGGTGAAGGCCCGGCTGGACCTCCAGGAAACGGAAACCCGGGGTGAGGGCCCCCTGCCAGCGGGCCTTGCCCAGGTCCGGGAAGAGGGACCAGAGCTGCCGGGGCAGGGGCAGGGTCTCGGCGCCTACCCGGGGGGCCTGGGGGGCCTTGAGGCGGGCCAGGATGCCGTCCAGGAGCCCCGGGGGGGGCGCCTCCTGGGAGGACGCCAGCAGGGCCCCCCCGGGCCGGGCTTCCTCGGCGGCGCGGTGGCGGCAGGCGGGGCAGAAGCCCAGCGGGGCCGCCAGCGGGCGGCGCACAGGGGGCCGCCAGTGGCCGGTCACAACACCCGCCCAGGGGGAACCGGTGCGCAGGTGGGTGGGGTTCATGGGAGGGAACCTCGGGGTGCCAGCAGCCCCCGGAGGGTGGCCAGGCCCGTGCGGATCCGCGTCTTGAGGGTGCCCAGGGGCACTGCCAACCGTCGGGCGGTCTCCTCGTAGGTGAGGTCACCGTAGTAGGCCAGGCGGATGGGTTCGCGTTGATCAGGGGGCAACATGGCCAGGGCCTTCTGGAGGGAGGGGGCCAGGGTGGGGTCGGACGGAGTGGTTTCCGGGACCAGCAGCTCCAGGTCGAGGCTGCCATCCTCCCTAACGCGGCCCAGGCTCCGCTGGATGTCGAAAACTTTGTGCCGGGTCATGGTGAAGATCCAGCCCGCGGCATCCTCCCCCTGGGGCACGTACAGGGAGGCCTTCTGCCAGAGGGCAAGGAAGATCTCCTGCACGGCGTCCTCGGCGGGAAAGCGGCTTCCCCCCATGGCCCGGACATAGGCCAGCACCCGCCCGCCGTAGCGCCGGAAGAGGGCCGCCAGGGCCTGGGCATCCTCCTGGGCGATGCGGGCCAGCAGGTCCCGGTCCGGAAGGGCGTCCAGGGCGGCAGGGGAGGGGGAGGGGGAGGGGGAGGCGTCCATGGGCAGGGGTGGGCTGAGCCTTCAGCATGGCCCACGGGGCTAGCGCCCACAAGTCGGGATGTCCTGGTGGCTATTGGATGACCAGCACCCCTCCGGCATCGGCGGCAACCCCTGCCGGGGAGGGCGCGAGCGTCAGGTTGCGGCTTCCACCATTGTTGATGCTGGTGACGGCATAGGTCGCTCCAGGCACGAGGCCCGTGACGATCTGGCGCAGACCCGTGGGCACACTCCAGGAGGTCGAGACCAGGCTTTCACCCAGGTTGACGGGAAAGAGCACCGTGGTGCCCGCGAAGGTGACCCCGCTGAAGGGGGTCCCCGAACTGCTCTGCACCAGGGTAAGGGCCCCCGCGCTGCCACTGCCATCGGCGGTCTGCAGGACATGGAGGAAGCGCACCGATAGGGGGTTCGAGGGATCCTCCACCCTCAGCCGGTGGGCCATGGTCTCTCCGTTGGCCGGGGCGGCGCTCACTTCGTGGGGATTGGGCGCCGCCGTCAGGGAGGCTCCCGCGGGCAGCAGGGTCGTGATGAAGCAGCGTTGGCCTCCGGCGGTCACCACCGTGGCCCGGTTCCCGCTCACCGTGGGGGCGGTGGCGAACTGCAGCCAGAACCGCTTGAAACGATTGGCCGTCGCCGTGGCCGCCCGGTCGTACACCACGATATGGTCCGGCTTGAGCCAAAGGATGGAGCGGCTGGCCTGGGTGACATCCAATACGCCTTCATAGTTGGAGTTGTACAGGTTCGTGGCATCCCCCTGGGCAAACACGAAATCCGAGCCGGAACTGACCCGCATCTTGGGGGGATCCCCTGCGGGGGAGAGGTTCCACTGGGAGCCCCGCTGCCAGATGTCGCCACGGTAGCCATCGAAATGCTCCGGTCGACTGTTCTCGAGGGCCAGGGTGTTGTGGTTGTCGGAGAGGGCATAGTCAAGGTCATAGCCGATGCGGTGCTTGGTGATCCATTCGCCCTTGCGGTAGAACTCGAAATTCAGGGCATCCGCGGTCTGGTGATCGATGAGCTTCCAGCCACAGGCGAAGGAGAACCAGGCGGCATCCTCGGTCCAGTCCGTCCGGGCGAGCAGGTGATCGAGGCCCTCCGCCAGCCACAGGTTGCCAAGAGAGCTCCGGGGATCCGCCGGTACGGGGGCTGCGGGGTCGAAGAGCATGAAGTAGAACATGGCCGGGAGAAAGTCCCCCCGGCGGACCCGATCGTTCACCATCGTGGAGGCTCCCCCCGGTGGGGTATGGGTCTGGATCCAACGGATGGCCTGGGCGGTGGCCGTGTCCCCCGCCTGGAGGGCCCGGAAGGCCAAGGGGGTCAGGGCGCAGATCATGTCCGGTCCACGGTAGTCCTGGGCAGATCCGTACCAGGAAGGCAGGTACACGGCCCCCGCCTCCTGGTGGGCCGTGCGGGGACTTAGGGAGTGAAGGAAGGCGGGGATGATCTCCTGCCAAATGGGATGGGTCCAGGCCACTTGGGGGCCGTAGAGGGCCGTGTTGTCCATGCCAGTGGATTTGAGGGCCCACAGGAACTGGGCCTGGTAGGCCAGGCTCTGGGGGCTGTATTCAAAGCCTTCGGCGAGGAGTCCCCCCTTCACTTCCGTGCGCCACATGTCCTCCAGGATGTACAGGTAGGCCCCGGTGGCGTGCCGCAGGTAGGCTCTGAGCCGACCGTCTGCGTCATCGGAAGGGTCCAAGGCCAGGGCCATGAGGCCCAGGTTGCGCATGTGGGCGTTGTAGTAGTTGTTGTTGGCCCATCGGACCTGGTTTCGGTTCGCCGTGAGCACGGGATCGTTGAAGACACCGATGGGTTCCGGGTGGATGTAGGCCAGTTCGCCGATGTTCTCCTCGCACCAGCGGAGGAACACGGTGCGGAGGGTCGCCTTGTCCGCCGCGGAAAGGCTGGGGTAGATCCAGTCCACCGTGAGGGGGAAGCTTTCGCCCACCCAGCGGGAGCGGTCCATGAGTGCGAATTCCGTGTCCCTGAAGGGCTGATTGGCCTGAACGCCCTTGGCCGCTTCATTGATCACGTGCATCAACAGGGTGCGCGCCCGGTTGGCGTAGTCGGCGCGCGCCACCGGGTCGGGGTGGACCAGGGACATGAAGGCGAAGAGCTTGGCGTAGGATTCTGTAAAATAGTCCGACCAGGCGTTCCCCCCAATGTCCTGCTGGGGCACCCGTCCTCCATCCATGTCGGCCTTGGCGTTCTCCGCGTTGGGAAGCAGCCCGTTCTGCCAGAAGGGATTGGACGCCACGGCCCATCCTCGCAGGCGGGTGACATCCGCGGGGGTGATCCACAGGCGTGGGTGACCCGACACGGGAGGAACGACACCCGTGACGGTGACCGTGGCTTGGGCAAAGACGCTGGAATCGGCCTCGCAGGTGGCCCGAACATGGAAGGTGCCCGGAGTGCCCGGGGCGGTGTAGACCCCACCTGACGTGATGGCGCCTCCCCCAGGTTCCACCACGCTCCAGCGGACGGCGGTGTTGGCACTCCCCGTCACCACCGCAAGGAAGGTCTGGGTCTGACCCAGGAGCAGCTGGGCGCTGGTGGGGCTCACCGTCACGGCGAGGACGGGGGGTGGGGGGATGACCGAGAGGGTCACCGAGGCCGTGCGGGTACCCCCGGGGCCCGTGGCCGTCAGGGTGTAGGTCGTGGTGGTGGGAGGGCTGACCTGCCGAGTGCCCGTGGCGGTCACGGCGCCGATGCCCCCGTCGATGGCTTGGGAGGTGGCATGCGTCACCGCCCAGGTGAGGGTGGCGGACTGGCCCGCCGGGAGGGAGGCGGGGGCGGACGAGAACTGGATGCCCGGTGGATCCGGGACCGGCGGGGGGGGGCTGGCGGCCCCCCCGCCGCCCCCCCCCCCGCCGCTAGTAGCGACGGCGGGCAGGGGCCCCGCGC
>CAZPUI010000221.1:0-5307 GCA_964589695.1 uncultured Solibacteraceae bacterium
TCTCCGCGCCAGCACGATCGCAGGAGGGGTTCGACGCGAGCACTGTCGCCCGCCGGGGTTTTCGGGGCTAGCGCTGCGAGCGCCCCCGCAGTCCCCCTGGCCCAGCAGGACCTGGGCTTCGTTCCCCAGCCCCCCGGAGGCCTGCTGCTGGCCTGTCCCGTCCACCGCGCGCAGGCGCTGCTGGCGGACCTCCGGATGACCATGGCCTCCGCCGCCATCATCGGCCGAGCCGTACCGGAGTCCGGGGGAAGGACCCTCCGGGTGGTCAGGCCGAACCGGGCGATTTGATCACATCCGGAGGACCCTCGGGGCGCCCAGGAGGTGCTCGCTGATCTCGTACATGTTCGAGACCTGGCCCACCGCGAGGCGCTCCATGAGGTCGAAGTGCTTCAGGCAGGTCCCGCACACGAGGATGGCCATGCCCTTTCCCGCCAGGATCCCCAGGTCCTCGAGCACCGGCGAACCTTCCACCGCCAGCTTCACGCCACTGTTCATGAAAATGGCCGTCGAGGGTGGGGTCTGGGATTCGCCGAGGGTGTGGAAGAAGGTCCGGATCAGGAGCTGACCCAGTTCCTCACTGCCGTGGCCCAGGGCATCGGCGGTGAGCAACAGCCCCGTTCCCCCTTGGGTTCCCTGGGGCTCCGGGGCGGGATCTGGGGCGGCTGACATGCCAGGCAGCTCTGGGGTTCGTCCCGGGTGTCGCAGGTGGACAAGGTAGCCGTCCGGATCCGACCGCACCTGCACCTCGTACCCCTTGCCCGTGGCGAGCCTACGCAGGTTCTCGGTGGCGACCTGGTTATCCACCAGGGTGGTGACTTCGTCATGTTCCTGCAGGGCCTTGTGGGTGAGCAGGACCGGCTGGGGGCACGCAAGGCCTCTTGCATCGATGGTTTTCATGGTGTGGTGTACTCCTTCCTGAAGTTCGTGGGTCAACGGGTGGCGGGAACGCTCACGACCGGAGGATCTTCGCCACCGCGGCGATGACGGCATCGGCTTCCGCCAAGGTCGTGTTCGGGCCCGGGGCCAAGCGCACGGTCCCTTCCGGGAAGGTGCCCAGGGTTCGATGGGCCGCCGGGGCGCAGTGCAGGCCGACGCGCGCGAGCACCCCCGCCTCCTCATCGAGCCGCAACCCGAGGTCGGAGACCCGGTGTCCCTGCACGGTGAAGGAGTGGACCGCGGTCCGGGGTGTCGTCCCGGGGCCGTGGAACCGAACCCCGGGCAGGCCTTCGAGGCCCTCCCGCAGTCGTTGGGCGATGGTCAGCTCGTGGTGGTGGATGGCGGCCAGGCCACGTTCCAGCACCCAGGCGATGCCGGCACCCAGTCCGGCGATGCCCACCCCGTTGGGGGTACCGCTTTCGAACTTGTCCGGGAGCACGTCGGGTTGGATCTCCAGCTCGGACCGACTGCCCGTGCCCCCTTGGATCAGGGGCGTGAGCTGGTGGGCGTCGATGCCCTTGCCCAGCACCAGTCCCCCCGTGCCCGTGGGGCCCTGCAGACCCTTGTGCCCCGTGAAGGCCAGGAGGTCGATGCCCATGGCCTGCAGGTCAATGGGAAGCACTCCGGCGGATTGGGCGGCGTCCACCAGCACCAGGGCGCCGCGTGCGTGGGCCAGGGCGGCGAGTTCCGCCACCGGCGCCACGGCCCCGCAGATGTTGCTGGCGTGGCCGAGCACCACGAGCCTGGTGCCGGGTGTGAGGGCCTGGCGGAAGGCCTCTGGATCCAGGGGGGAGACGACGACCTCGACCCCCTTCGCCTCCAAATGGCGCAGGGGCCGCATGACGGCATTGTGCTCCAGGGGGCCGGTGACGACCCGATCCCCCGGGGCCAGCAGGGCGTGCAGGGCCAGGTTGAGGGCGTGGGTGCCATTGGCCGTGAAGACCACGCCCAGGGGATCAGGCGCATTGAACAGGGTGGCGACGGCTTCTCGCACCTCGAACACGATCCGACCGGCGGCGATGGAGAGCCGGTGCCCCGAGCGGCCGGGATTGCCCCCGGCTTTTTCCAGGAAACCGACCATGGCCTTCAGCACTCCGGGCGGCTTGGGCCAGGAGGTGGCGGCATGGTCGAGGTAGATGGGGCCGCTCATGTCGTCAGGGTCAAGGAGGGGTCCCGAAAGGTCAGGCCAACGGTCACGCATACCACGAGACCGAGGATGACCGCCGCGGGACCGTAGGCCCCTGGGCCCGCAGGGGAAGAGGCCAGGTTGAAATTGTGGGCGAAGGCGGCGCCCGCGATGAGACCAAGGCTGAAGAGGGCCGCATCCCCATCCCCCTCTCCCGCAAGGAAGAGCTGTCGGCCGGGGCAGCCCCCCGCGAGGGTGAAGGCAAGGCCGGACAGGACCATGCCCCCGGCGTTCCACAGCCAGGCGGTGTGGCCGAGGGGCTGGCCCGCGAAACCGGGCTTGAATTGCCCCAGGGCTAGGTTGGTGAGGAAGGCCGCCCCCACCAGGGCCAGCACGCCGTAGAACAGGTGGCCATCCCGGAGCAGGATCAGGTCCCTCACCGCACCCACGGTGCAGAACCGGGTGCGCTGGGCCAGGAAACCCACCAGGAGACTCACCCCCAGCGAAATCAGGAGGGGGGCATGCTGGCTTCCCGGGCCCTTCTCGGAGAAAAATATGGGGCCGATGGGCGTGCCGGAGGCATCGCGGCCGAAGAGGGGCGCCACCACCAGGAGGAGGAGCAGGCCCACGGCGAAGATCGGCATGACCCAGCCCAGGGCCTGGGGGGCTGGATGGCTGCGGCCCAGGCTGAACCCCCGGCGAAGGAAGCGCGTGCCCAGGCCGATCCCGCCGGCAAGGCCAAGGATGCCGGAGATGGCGTTCCAGTCACCGCCGCCCAGGCGGAGGAAGGCCCTCCATGGGCAGCCCAGGAATACCAGCGCCCCGAAGGCGGCCAGCATGCCCAGGAGGAAGCGCACCAGGGGTGCGGAGCCTCCCCGGGGCTTGAATTCACGAAAGCCCAGGGCCGCCACCAGGGACCCCAGGATGAGTCCGATGATTTCGGGGCGGAGGTACTGGACGGTGGCCACTCGGTGCCGACCCAGTGCTCCTGCGATATCGCGACCGAAGCAGGCCACGCAGATGCCCATGTTGCCAGGGTTGCCGAAATGTACAAGGATGGGCGCCAGGACCCCAATGGCAGTACCGGCGAGGGTGATGCCCCAGGGAGAGGCGAGGAAACGGGATTGCGTCGACATGCAGGCTCCGGAGAGAGAAAAGGCCCGCCATCCTGGGCGGGCCGTGCTCGGGAGCCTTCCATCTCAGAGGAAAACCCCGGCAGGTGCGCCCTGCGGCAGCAATGAACGGCGCGCGCCGCGCGCCAAGCGGAACACTCAGGTGCGTCGGGCTTGGCTTGCCAATGGGCACCTCCTTTCGTTCCTAGGTCCACAATCCTATCGCGTGCCCTGGACCGTCGAAATCCCTTGTCCCAGGTGCAGACCGAGGCCTCAAGGGGGCCCCAGAACCTTCATGCAAGCGTGTGGATGCCTGCCGTTTCCAAGTGGGCACGCTCCAGCAGGGCGTGGACTTCCTCGCACCGATCCGCGTCAAAGCGCAGGGCAATGCCACATTCGGAGGACAACTGCCGGGGCGTGGGGATGAGTTTGTACAGGATTCCACACTGGGCGAAGAGCTTCTCGGCCCGAAACACCGCAGAAGTTGTGTGGAAAAGGGCGACGCTGTGGCTCACGTTGATTTCGATCCTGGGCTGGGCGCGAAGGGCCGTTCGGCAGCTTCTTGGGCTGAACCAACGGGGGTGCATCCTGCCCACTGATGATACCCGCCGCAGCCCCAGCCCCGCCTGAAAGGGTGGGCGGGCTGCGCCGCCAGGGGCTGGGCCGCTGGAGAACCATGGTTCGATTGACGCCAAGCCGCCCACGGCATAAGGAGCTGTAATGAACCAACCTGGAATGCGCAGGTATTCCGTACAGCTCCTAAGCTTTCCGGATTGCCAACCCCGCATCCCAAGGCAAGGATCCACGTTGACGCGGGCCAGCCAGGGGGGGACGATTTGGGGAGTTGGAGCGTCCGGAATCCTGCGCAGGGCTTGTTGCCTTTCAGCTCCCGGCCACCCTTGCATCCCTGGCAGTCCTCCCTCCGGCCCATCCCGGTTCAACCGCATTCCCCTTTGATTCACTGAACTCCAGGAGGTCTCGCCATGCTGCTCGAGAACAGGACAATCCTTGTGGTCGACGACGATGTCGACCTCTGCGATTTCTGTGCGGTCGTGCTCAAGAGCCAGGGGGCGCAGGTTCTGTGCGCCAATTCGGTCCCCGAGGGGCTCAAACTGGCTCAGGAAGCACGCCCCGACCTAGTGGTGCTCGACATCATCATGGAAGAGGCCGATTCGGGATTCCAACTGGCCAGCCGACTGTCCAAGGATTATCCCGGCCTCCCCATCATCATGCTTTCTTCCATCGCCGAGGCCTCTTCCCAGGTCTTCGACACCTCCACCCTTCCCGTCCACGAGTTGGTGGAAAAGCCCATGGCGCCCCAGGACCTCCTGAACACCGTCAAGCGCCTTCTGGATAAAGTCCGACGCTAAGGATCTGGGTCTTCTACTTCCTGAGCTTCGTGGCGGTCTACGCCCTTTTGCCCACGGTACCCCTGCGTCTCCGTGACCTTGGCGCGGGACTGGCCGAGAGCGGGCGCTTCACCGCCACCTTCATGGTGGGAAGCGGCCTCGGCGCCCTCCTCACGGGCCCGCTGGGGGACCGTCTGGGGCATCGCAGGGTGCTCCGGATCGCCACCCTGGGCGCGGTGGCCTGTTTTGCCCTCTTCGCGACCCTGGGCCGACCCTGGATGTTCTTCGCGCTGGGTCTGCCCCATGGCATCCTCTGGTCCGGTTTCCGCACCTCCACCCTGGCCTGGGTGGGGGGCCACCTCACCGAGGAACAACGGGCCGAGGGCCTGGCCCTCTTCGGCATGGCCGCCCCCGGCGGGGCCGCGGTGGGTCCCCTCCTGGGCCTCTACCTGCTTCCCAGGCTCGGCTTCGCCCCCCTGATGCTCGCCCTGGCTGGGCTGCTTGTGGGCCTGAATGCAATGGTGAGGGGGCTGCCGGAGGATGCTCCCACGGCCAGGCCCAAGGTCTCGGGCTACCGTTGGCCGGGTGCCTGGATGGGGCCCCCCGTGGTCATGCTGGTCCTCATGGCCCTCAGCTATGGACCCATGCCCGCCTATGCCGCCCAGGAGGCCAAGGCGCTGGGGATGGTCTGGCCCTCGGCCCTGCTGGCTTCCTACGCCCTGGGGATGGTGGCCATGCGATGGGGCATGGGATGGCTGGGCATGGGCCGGGATCCCGTGCGACT
>CAZPUI010000221.1:5317-8110 GCA_964589695.1 uncultured Solibacteraceae bacterium
TGTCGGCCCTGGGGCTCGCCCTCCTTCCGGGGGGGCTCCTGCGTCACATGGTCTGCGGCGCCACCTACGGGGCCACCTTCGGCATGGTGCACACGCTGCTCTTTACCTACACCCTGGGCCGAGCCCGGCCTGAGCAGCGGGGCCAGGTTCTGGGTACCCAGTTCTTTGCCTACGATGCGGGCATTGGCCTGGGGAGCTTCCTGATGGGCTTCCCCATGGAGCAGCTGGGGTTCCGCTGGGGTTGGGGACTCGGTGCCCTGGCCTTGGCCTTGGCGGCGGTGGCGGCGTGGTGGCTGAGGGTGAGTGACCCTAACCCGCGCTCTGCAGGGGTTTCCGGGCCAGGTCCCGGAGGAGCTGGGCCACCAGGAAGGCCATCTCCAGACTCTGGTCCCGGTTGAGGCGAGGGTCGCACCCGCTGTGGTAGGCGCGCTCAAGGTCGGCCTCCACCAGGCCCGTGGCACCGCCGATGCATTCCGTGACGGCCTCTCCGGTCATCTCGAAATGGACAGCGCCAAGGCGGCTGCCCAGGTCCCGGTGGGTGGCCATGGTGAGCCGCAGCTCCGCCAGGATGTCCTGGAAGTGCCGGGTCTTGAGCCCCGTGGCGGTCTGGCGGCCGTTCCCATGCATGGGATCGCAGCTCCACAGGACGGGATGCTTGGTCCTTTGCACGGCCTTCACGAGGGAGGGCAGGGTCGTGCCCACCTTGTCCGCCCCGAGTCGGGTGATGAGGGTGATGCGGCCCGGCTCGTGGTGGGGATCCAGCCGGTCCAGGAGGCGCACCAGGTCCGTGCCCTTGAGTGTCGCGCCCACCTTGATGCCGATGGGGTTGGTGAGGCCCCGGAGGTACTCCACATGGGCCCCCTCGAGCCCTCGGGTGCGCTCACCCACCCAGAGCATGTGGGCGCCCAGGTTGGTGAAGCGGCCCGGAGCGACCTGGCGGGTCATGGCCTCCTCGAAGGGCAGGTGGAGCGCCTCGTGGCTGATGAAGATTTCCCCGGTTCGCAGACTTCCACGGCCCAGTCCCCCCAGGGCTTCCACGAAATCCAAGGACTCCTGCACCCGGGTGAGGGTGGCGCGGTAGGCCTGGTGCTCGGCGCCCTCCCAGGGGATGTCCCAGCGTTCGGGATGGTGAAGGTCGTCGAAGCCCCCATCCACCAGGGCGCGCAGATGGTTGAGGGTGGCGGCGGCACAGAAATAGGCCTCCGTGAGACGCCGTGGGTCGGCCTGGCGGGCCTCCTGGGTGGGCTCCAGGGCATTGACCAGGTCCCCTCGGTAGACGGGCAGGACCTCTTCTCCCACCCTTTCCATGGCCTGGGAGCGCGGCTTGGCATACTGCCCGGCGATGCGCCCCACGTGGAAGACCGGGATCCGGCCGCCATGGGTGATGACCATGGCCATCTGGAGAAGGATGCGCAGCTTGTTTTCGATGACCACGCCTTCGCAGGCATCGAAGCGTTCGGCGCAGTCCCCGCCCTGGAGCATGAAACGGCGCCCCTGGCGGCCTCCGCCAGGAGCTCACGCAGGTGGTCCACTTCCTCCGCCACCACCAAGGGCGGGAGCCGATGGAGGCGACTGAGTTCCCGGTCCAGGGCCTGGGGGTCGAGGTATTCCGGTTGTTGTTGGGCGGGGTATTGATGCCAGGAGGAGGGGTGCCAGGAGGTCATGCGCAGGCTCCTTGCTCGGTGGGGCGGGCGGCCCGGGGGTAGGATCCAAGAATTCGAAGGGACTGGGTGTGGGTGCGCAGATCCTGGAGGGCCCGGATCATGGCAGGGTCCTCCCGGTGGCCTTCCACATCGACGAAGAAGGCGTGTTCCCAGGCCACCCGTCGGGTGGGTCGGCTCTCGATGCGGGTCATGTTGAGCCCGTGGTGGGCCAGGGGCTCCAGCAGGCCCAGCAGGGCGCCCGGTGCGTCCCGCACGGTCAAAAGAAGGGTGGTGCGGTCCAGGCCGGTGGGCTTGGGTTCCTCGCCCCCCAGCACCAGGAAGCGGGTGGCGTTGCCCCGCAGGTCCTGGAGGTCCTGGCGAAGGACCATGAGGTCGAAGAGCCTCGCCGTCAGGGCCGACGCAATGGCCGCGCCGCCGGGGTCGGCCCAGGCGCGGCGGGCGGCCTCGGCGGTGCTGGGAGCTTCCTGGAGGGAGGCGCCGGGCAGGTTCTCCTCCAACCATCGCCGACACTGGGCCAGGGCCTGGGGGTGGGAATGGACCCGCTGGAGGGTTCCGAGGTCCACCGGTGTACGGGCCAGGAGGGCATGGCTCACGGGCAGGATGATCTCGGCGCTGATGGTGAGGGAGGATTCGAAGAAGGCATCCAGGGAACTGTCCACCGCCCCTTCGGTGGCATTCTCGATGGGCACCACGCCGTAGTCCGCCTGGCCCCGTTCCACCGCCTGGAAGACCGAGGCGACCCGCCCGCAGGGGACGGCCTGGATGCCGAGGCCGAACTGGGACTGCACCGCCTGGTGGGTGAAGGTCCCTTCGGGCCCCAGGAAGGCCACCCGCAGGGGCTGTTCCAGGCCCAGGCAGGCGCTCATGACTTCCCGGAAGATGGCACGGACGGCGGTGTTCGCCAGGGGACCGGGGTTGGCCTCCTCCAGGCGATTCAGCACCTCCCGCTCACGGTGGGGCACATGGAAGGGGGCGCGGCTCTCCCGCTTCAGTCGCCCGATGTCCGCGGCCAGGTGGGCCCGCTGGCTGAGGAGGCGCAGGATCCCGAGGTCCGTGGCGTCGATGGCGCCGCGGAGGTCCGCCAGGGAGGGGGGCTGAGGTGAATCCGGGTGGGGCATGGGCGCTCCCG
>CAZPUI010000222.1:0-8080 GCA_964589695.1 uncultured Solibacteraceae bacterium
GCGGGGCCTCCCCGCAGACCCCCTCCTGGTAGTGGCGGGTGGAGAGGCAGCCCATGGCATTGAGGGCCGTCACCAGGAAGGTGGTGCCCATGCGTTTGCGTTTTTCATAGTCGGGGTGGGCCCGAATCCGGGTTTCGAAAGCCTGCACCTGGGCCTGGAAGCGGTCAGGATCCGCCACGGTGACGGGGCGTGACCCGGCCACGGCCAGGGCCTTCACCCGCTTGGAGGCCAACACCCGCCCCATGCCCGTGCGGGCCCCGGCCCGGGCCCCGGAGCTGAAGATGCCCGTGAAGACCACCCCTGCCTCCGCCGCGGGACCGATGGCCGCCACCTGCACCCGGGACCCCAGGAGCTCCTGCACCCGATCCTGGGTGGCCAGGGCATCCAGCCCCAGGAGCGGAGTCCCATCCAGGAAGCGCACGCCCTCGTCTGACAGGAAGACCAGGGTCCAGTCCTCGCAGACGCCCTCCAGCACCACCTGGTCGTAGCCGGCGTACTTCAGTTCCGCTGAAAGCGCGCAGCCCGCGTTGGAGTCCCCCAGGATGCCCGTCTGGGGCGAGCGGGCGCTGAAGTTGAGGCGGGAAGCGCAGGGAAAGGAGGTGCCGTTCAGGGGCCCTACCCCCAGGTGGAGGCTGTTTCCAGGGCCCAGGGGGTCGACATCGAAGGGAACCTGGTCATAGAGCCGCGCGACATTGAAACCCCGCCCGCCGATCCAGCGCAGGGCCTGGGGAGCCTCCAGGGGCTCCACCCGCCAGGCGCGGTGGGTCAGGTCGATGCGGAGGATCCTTCCCGCATAGGCCTTCATGGGCGCACCTGGAGGAGGGCCCCACTGGGACACCGGGCCACGCACCGGGGCGCCCCCTGGCAGAGGTCGCAGATCCGGGGCAGCCCCTCCGCCATGGTCACGGCCCGGAAGGGGCAGGCGGCCTCGCAGGCGCCGCAGCCGATGCAGAGGCCTTCGTCCACCCCCATGGCCCCCCGTTCATCCCGGCCCAGGGCTCCCAGGGGGCAGGCCTCGCGGCAGGGGGCCTCCGGGCACTGGCGGCACACCAGGGGGGTGTCCGTGCAGCCCACGGTCTCGATGCGGATCCGCGCCAGGTCGGGATGGTAGGCGCCCCCATGGCCCTCCGCGCAGGCCAGGACGCAGACCCGACAGCCCGTGCAGAGGTCCTCCTTCACCCCGATCACGTCCCCACCACATGGTTCAGGCGGTCGTATTCCAGACGCAGCAGGGTCAGCATCCCCAGCCCGAAGGTGGCGATGGCCACCCCCTGGAGGGTGTCCTTGAACACGAGCAGCGCCACGAGGCCCAGCAGGCACACCAGCGTGCAGAACACGATGAGGAAGAAGATCGCCCAGCGGATCCAGGAGGCATGGGCCCGGAAGAAATCCGCGGCCTTGGGGGTCACCGCCGTGTTGTCCCGCAGACCTTCGAAGGCCAGGGAGAAACCGTACATCATGAGGGTGAAGCAGAGGTCTTCCTTGAAGCTGCGGCCCCGCATGTGGGTCATGGTGCGGTACTGGTAGTAGAGCCCCGCAGCGTAAAAGACGAGTTTCAGCCAACTGAGTCCGTGGAGAACCTTGTTCAGGGCGTGCCAAGAGGAATGGGGTTGGGCCATGACGATTCCTGGGGGTTTCACCGAGTATGCCAGCCAAGGCCCCAGGCATGCCTCGCAAGCCGAAATACCCCTGCTAGGATCGATGCATTCCCCAGGGTGAAACATGCGTGAAGGCAGGGTGTGGTGGGCTTGCGTGGCGTTCAGTTGCCTGGGGGCGGGGGATCCCACCACCCTGGCCATCAAGGGGGCCCGGGTGGTTCCGGTGTCGGGCCCCGTGTTGGACACGGGCACGGTGATTCTGGAGAAGGGCCTCATCAAGGCCGTGGGCATGGACCTTCCCATCCATCCGGAGGCCCGGGTGATCGAGGGCAAGGGGCTCACGGTCTACCCGGGCTTCTTTGATGGTCCCACCGAGCTGGGCCTCGCCCCCGCTGGACCCGGCGTCTCCGCCCCCCAGGGGGCCACCCCTGGACCCCGTCGAGGCGCCGCAGCAGCGGTGGAGCTGGTGCCGCCCCGGGGACCCGAGGCCCGGCCGAGTGCCACCCCATGGGTGAACCCAGCCCTGGACCTGAAGGTGGACGATCCACGGTTCGCCACATGGCGCCAGGCAGGGATCACGAGCGTCCTCACCGCACCCCGCACCGGGATCCTGCCGGGCCAGGCGGCCCTGGTGGCCACAGCGGGCAGTGGCCCTGGGACCTGGGTGCTCAAGCCGAACGTGGCCTTGAACGTGGTGCTAAGCCCCATCCGGGGTGGTTTCCCCAGTTCGCTCATGGGCGTGGTGGCCTACCTGGACCAGCTCTTCCTGGACATGGGGCGCCACGGGGCGGTCCGGACGGCCTATGACCATGCCCCCAAGGGCCAGGTACGGCCCCCCTACGACCCCGTGATCCAGACCCTGGTGGAGGCCCAGGCCGCGGAGCGCCCCCTGCTCCTCCCCGCCACCACGCCCCTGCAGATCCAGCGGGCCCTGGACCTGGCACGGCGGGGTGGCTTCAAGGCCCTCATCACGGGCGCCCAACAGGCCTATGAAGCGCCCGATCTCCTCCGGGGCCAGCGGGTCCTGGTGGAGGTGAAATGGCCCGAGCGGGATCCCGAGAAGGCCCCCGAGGACGAAGACACCCTGCAGGAGCTTCGGATCCGGGACCGGGCCCCCACCACACCCCAGGTCCTGCTCCAGGCCGGGGCCACGGTGGCCTTCACCTCCGGTGGCAAGGGTCCGGGTGACCTGGTGAAGGGGGCGCGAAGGGCCGTGGAGGTGGGACTGGCCAAGGAGGCCGCGCTCCGGGCCATGACCCTGGCTCCCGCGGAATTCTACGGGGTGGCGGACCGCCTGGGCAGCCTGGAACCCGGCAAGATCGCCAACCTGGTGGTTACCGACGGGGACCTTTTCGAGGCCAAGACCAAGGTGAAGTTCGTCTTTGTGGACGGCGTGCGCTTCGAAGGGCCTTCGGAGCCCGCGGCCGGAACGGGAAAGGAAGGGAAGCGGCCATGAGGGCATTCACGCTGCTGTTGGTGGCCTCAGGGTTGGCCGCCCAGGACCTGGTGATCAAGGACGCCACCCTGCTCACCATCACCAAGGGCACCTTCCAGGGCTCCCTCCGGGTGCGCCAGGGGAAGATCGCCGAAGTGGGTCCTCACGTGACCATTCCCCCCGGAACCCCGGTACTCGAGGCCAAGGGCATGTACCTCATGCCCGGAATCATGGACAGCCACAGCCATGTGGGCCTGGAGGGCGGCATGGGGGGCGTGAACGAGGGCAGCCTCTCCGTGAGTTCCATGGTGGATGTGAAGGACATCCTGGATCCCACGGACATGGCCCTCTACCGGGAGCTGGCCGGGGGGGTCACGGCCTGCAACACCATGCACGGCAGCGCCAACACCATCGGCGGTAAGAACCTGGTGATCAAGCTGAAGTATGGGAAGTCCGCCCAGGACCTGATCTTCAAGGACGCCCTGCCCGGCCTGAAGTTCGCCCTGGGGGAGAACGTGAAGAGCCCCGGAGCCCAGGGCCGCTACCCCGCCACGCGCCTGGGGGTGATGGATGTGATCCGCAAGGCCTTCCTGGAAGCCAAGGCCTACCAGGCCCGATGGCAGGACTTCCGCACGCGGGCCGCCAAGGCCAAGGGGCTGGTTCCCCCCGCCCGGGACCTGGCCCTGGAGCCCCTGGTGGAAGTGCTGGAGGGCAAGCGCCTCGTGCAGGTGCACGCCTACCGCTCCGACGAGATCCTGCAGATGCTGCGGGTGGCAGAGGAATGCGGATTCAAGGTGTCCTCCTTCGAGCACGGCCTGGAGGCCTACAAGGTGGCCCCGGAGATCGCCCGGCACGGCGCCATGGTGGGCACCTTCAGTGACTGGTATGGCTACAAGCTGGAGGCGGCGGATGCCATTCCCCACAACGCCGCCCTCCTCACCCGTGCCGGGGTGAGGGTCACGATCAACAGCGACAGCCCCGAGGAGGCCCGCCACCTCAACCAGGAGGCCGCCAAGTGCATCCGCTATGGCGGACTGAGCGAGGACGAGGCCCTGGCCATGATCACCCTCAACCCTGCCCGGCAGTTCAGGGTGGACCACCGGGTGGGCTCCCTGGACGTGGGCAAGGATGCGGACCTGGTGCTCTATGACAAGCATCCCCTCTCGGTCTACGCCGTGCCCCAGAAGGTCTGGATCGAGGGCACCTGCTTCTTCGACCGGGCCCAGGACCTGGCCCGTCGGGCCGAAATGGCCAAGGAAAAGGCGGCCCTCCTGGCCAAACAGTCCAAGGCCCAGGCCTCGGCCGCGGATGCGAAGCGGGGAAACCCGACCGGAAGGGAGGAGTAGACCATGTTCCGCCTCTGCACCCTCACCCTCTGCCTGGCGGCCCTCGCCTTTGGGGACGGCCCCAAGCTGTACGCAATCCGCAATGCTCGCATCCACACCCTGGAAGGCCCCGTCATCCCGCGGGGGAACATTCTCATGGAACAGGGCCGCATCAAGGCCCTGGGGCCGGACGTGGCCATTCCGCCCGGGGCGGTGGTGACGGAGGCCGAAGGGCTGGAAGCCTACCCAGGGTTCTTTGATGCCGTGAGCCAGATCGGTCTCATGGAGGCCTACTACCTGCCCACCGGGGACGATCAGCAGGAGCTGGGGGACAACCCCCAGCTGAAGGCCCTCACGGCCCTCAACCCCGAGAGTGCCAATTTCGCCATCACCCGGGCCGCGGGCATCACCCACACCTCGGCCCTGCCCGGTCTGGGGGGACGCATGGCCCTGGGAGGCCAGGCCTCCGTGGTGGGTACCGCGGGTTTCACGGTGGAGGAGATGCTGGTGGAAGGTGCCGCGGGCCTGGTGGTGAACATTCCCCGGGTGAGCACCCAGGGCTTCGACATGGCCACCTTCACCCCCACCGTGCGGTCCGCCGCCGAAGTGAAGGCCGAGGTTGAACGGAAGATGTCCACCCTAAGGGCCTGGTTCGACCGGGCTCGGCACCATGCGGCGGCCCTGGCGGCGGGAAAGGCCGAGCGGGACCTGGCCCTGGAGGCCCTCCAGCCCTACCTGAAGCGCGAAAAGCCGCTGCTGGTGGTGGCCAACAAGGTTCGGGAAATCCAGCTGGGCTTGGACTTCTGCAGTCAGCAGAACCTCCGGATGGTGCTGGTGGGAGGCGAGGAGGCCCTGAAGGTGAAGGCGCAGCTCGCGGAGCGGAAGATCCCCGTGATCCTGGGTCCCACCTGGTCCCTGCCCGAGAAGGAGGACGAGCCCTACGACATCGCCATGACGCTGCCAGGGGAGCTGCATGCCGCGGGCATCCAGGTGGCCATCGCGTCCTTCAGCAACACGCGGAGCCGCAGGCTGCCCTTTGAGGCAGGTACCGCCATCGCCTACGGGCTCCCTCCCGAGGAGGGCCTCAAGGCCATCACCCGAAACCCCGCGGAGATGCTGGGGCTGGGGGATCGCCTGGGCACCCTGCGCCCCGGGAAGCTCGCCCACATCCTCCTCACCACCGGCGATCCCCTGGAACTGCGCACCCAGGTCAAGGCGGTCTTCGTCCACGGCCAGCCCGCAAGCCTGGAAAGCCGACATACCCAGCTCTACGAGAAGTACCGCGGGCGATGAAACATGCCCATTCCCTACTTCGAGACCAGGGCGTTAACGTGAAGAGGTCCACCTCCAGGAAGTCCCATTGAACCTCCCTCCCCAGACCCTGCTTCAGTCCCGCTACGAGATCCAGGAACCCGTGGAGCAGGACGCCGCGGGGGCCCGGTACCGAGGGCTGGACCTGCGCCTGGGTCGCGAGGTGAGCATCCGCACCTTTCCGCTGCCCCCACCCCAGGCGAACGAGGACTACCGGGCCATGGACACCCGCATGTCCCAGGTGGTGGCCCTGCGCCACCCCGGCATCGAGATCTTCCTGGACATGGGCTTCCACCAGCGGCTGGGCATCGTGGTCTCGGAGTGGGCTCCGGGCGGCCACGCAGGCCACCTGGTCCAGGATGGACCCCTGGGGGAGCCCCAGGCCCTGGGCTTCCTGCACCACCTGCTGGACATCCTGGAGGTGGCCCACGGTCAGGGCGTGGCCCACGGCCGACTCTGTCCCAGCGCCGTGGTGCCCAATCCTGAGGGGGGCCTTCGACTCCGAAGTCTCTCCCTGGGCCCCACGGACCTGCTGGCGGAGGATTCCCCCTACCGGGCGCCGGAGGGCGGGACACCTTCCCCGGGGGCGGACTTCTATGCCTGCGGCGTGCTGCTCAAGGACATGGTGGGTCCCCACCCAACCCCCGGCACCGCAGCCTTGATCCAGGGGTTACTGGACCCCGATCCGGAGCGGCGAATCGCCCTCGTACGGGACCTGCGACACCGACACGCCCCAGTTTCCCCCCCTGCCCCACCCTCCCCCTGGTGGCGCTCCCGCCGCCTGGCCTTGATCCTGGGCCTGGCCCTCCTGGTCGCCGCCGGATGGTGGACCCGCCCGGGGCACCGGGAGCAACCCGAAGCCAATGCGGCCTATCGCCGGGGACGCTTCAGCCTGGCCCGGCGCACGGTGGTGGATTTCAAGAAGGCGGAAGAAGCCTTCCTCGAGGCCCTCCACCTGGACCCCCAGGAATACCGTGCCTCCTCGGGTCTGGCCATCACCTACGCCCTCCAGGGCGTCCATGGCGCCATCCCATTGGAGGTGGCCCGGGACAAGGCTCAAAGGGCCGCCCAGGCTGCCCTGGCCCTGCAGAAGGACGATGGGGAAGCCACGGCCACCCTCGCCTACCTGGCCTTCCGCTTCGACTGGGAGTGGGACCGCGCGGACACCCTCTTCAAACGGGCCGTGGCCCAGGATCCCGCCAATCCCCTGGTGCGCCACTGGCATGGCTTCTACCTGTCTGCGGCCGGAAGGCACCGGGAGGCGGTGGCCGAGTTGCGGGAGGCCCTGCGACTGGATCCCGTGGACCTCCAGACCATGACCAATTTGGGCGTGGCCCAGGCCTGGGGCGGGGACCTCGAAGGTGGTCTGGCCACCCTGCGCAGGGTGGTGGACATGGACCCCCGGTTCAGGAGTGCCTGGGACCGGATCCACCTGCTCCTGGAGAGCCATGGGCGGATCACCGAAGCCCTGGGCGTCCATCGCACCATGGCCAAGGCGGGCATGCTGGAAGCCTCAGCCCTGGCCGCCCTGGAGAAGGCCTTCGAGGATGGCGGCGAAACGGGTTACCTGCGCGCACGGCTGGGCCAGCTTCGACCCGACGCCCTGGTGGTGACGGCCGGCCTCTACGTGCAGCTCGGCATGCGCGACGATGCCTTCCAAGCCATCGATACCTGTGTTCGCAACCGGGATCTCTATGTCGTATGGATCCCCGGGGACCCCATCTACCGCCCCCTCCACACCGATCCCCGCTACCGGGACTTCCTGCGGCGGATTCGGTATCCGGGGTTCTAGGGTTGCCAGCGGGGAGGGGTTGATGGGACTGGGGTTGGCAGTAAAAGGCACCTTCCATCCCTGCTAATCGTCCTGCTCTGTTGCTTGCGTGGAGAATGACCCCTTAGATTTGGACGGGTAGTTTAATTTGGGGCCATGGGTGGAAGAGCATTCATTGAATATGTCTCGCGGTGCCCTGACGCCGAGCCCTACCCTTGTGGGTGGATCAAATCACCTTAAGGATAGCCTGCGCCATTGTCTTGACCGTTGTGCTGTCCAAGCCTAGGGTGTTCGTATTCAACTTTGCATCCTTCATGCCGTTTATTCGTTCAAGCCAAGCGCGGTGATGCTCCTCTGAATTACTGACAGTGCTGATGCGTGACGCCTTCGTTTTTATCGTATCCCAATTGCGGTGCGTTGGATCGACGTGCCGGTAGTAAAGGAACGAAACGAAGAAGGAGGCACCAATGGAGGTTAGCTGCTCACCGCCAGCGAAGGAAAAGGTATGCCGTCCTGGAGTTGGGTGCGTCATTCCATGATCCTCCGCTAAGTCGAGTCACCAGCACCTGAAACAGGTGGCTGTTACATGTCAGTCCTACCACCGCCCGTGGGCGACCCGGGGAGAATGAAACGGTGCAGT
>CAZPUI010000223.1:0-8044 GCA_964589695.1 uncultured Solibacteraceae bacterium
CTACCGGAACCTGGGTGAATTGGTACTGCAGGAGATCCACCGGGCCCCTGATCCCGAGGCACTGGCAGCCTGCATCGCCCGGGGCCCCGACATGGTTCGGTCCATGATGGAACTGGGCATCCGCGGCCTCAGGGCCGCCCGTTTCCTAACGGCCCTGGCGGAAGCCGCCACCCAGCGGGCCGTGGCCTGGGCCGAGGCCGCCCTGGGCCCCGCACCCTGTCCCTTTGCCTTTGTGGTCCTGGGCAGCCAGGCCCGGGGGGAATTCACCCTGCACTCGGACCAGGACAACGCCCTGATCTACGCCGATGACCACCCCCCCGAGGCTCCCGACTATTTCCGGCGCCTGGGCAGCCGCATTTGCCAGGACCTGGACGCCAGCGGTATCCCCCTGTGCGCCGGGGGGGTCATGGCCCGCAATGAGCGATGGAACGCCCCCCTGGCCACGTGGAAGGGCCATTTCGCCCGCTGGATCGCCACCTCCGAGCCCAAGGACCTCCTGGATGTCCATATCTTCTTCGACCTGCGCCATGCCGTGGGGGATGCCTCCCTGGTGGAGGACCTGCGCCAAACCGTTCGCGAGCGGCTCCGACACCGCCCGGAATTCCTGTTCCACCTGGTCAACGCCGCCCTCCAGACCCGGCCCACCCTGGGCAAGCTGGGGGCCATCCTCACGGAACCTGGGGACCGGGTGGACCTGAAGAATGCCCAGGCCCAGGTGACGAACACCCTCCGGATCTACGCCCTGAAGGAGGGGCTCCAGGCCCTGGGGACCGTGGATCGGCTGGGGGTGCTGCGCCTCAGGGAGGCCCGCTGGGATACGGACCACGCCAATGTGATGGCGGCCTTCGACATGCTCCTGGAACTTCGACTCCGGGCCCAGCTGCAGGACCCCGGGGGCAACCAGCTGGAGCTGCGGCTCCTCAACGATCCCGAAACCGCCGCCCTCAAGAAGGCCCTGGCCCAGGTGGACGCCCTGCGCACCCGACTCTCCTACGACTTCCTGGGACGGGCATGAGCCCCATCCGCATTCTGCATTTCTCGGATCTCCACGGCCGCGCCTTTGCCGAAGCCGCGCGTCTCATCGACCGCCTGACCCCCCACTGGGTGGTCCTCACCGGCGATATGGTGGTGGGCCACCTGCACCACCGACCCGAGACCCAGCATCGAAAGCAGGCGGACTTCTGGTCCCGACACCGGGCCTGCTTCCTGCGGGAGGGCCTCACCACCACCTTCCTGCGGGGCAACCACGAGGGTCCCCAATTCCTGGATCCCGAACTCCAGGGTCGCGTGCCCGCGAACCTGACCGCGGGCGTGGGTTTCCTGGAGGGCATCCCCGCGGAATTCGGCCCCTGGGGCTTTCCCCGGGAACTGGACACCCAAGGCCTTCAGGCGGAACTGGAGGCCCAAGGGGCGCCCAGCCTCATCCTGAGCCACGTTCCCCCCTTCGGGTCCCTGGACCACACCCGCCATGGCACCTCCGTGGGCCATCGCCCCCTGGCGGAGCGGATCCGGAGGGCCTCGGGCGCCCCCACCCTGGTGCTTTGCGGCCACGTCCACGAAAGCTTTGGCACCCTCACCCTGGGACCCACCCGGATCATCAACGCCGCGGGAGGCTATGCCTTCCTCGAATGGGATCCCGCCACCGGCCACACGGACCTCCTGGCCCAGGAAGTGCTCGTACGCTACCGCCCCTGGCGGGGCTTCCTGGAAGTGCTGCGGGGAGGCCGCGGGTAGCCGGCGTCCAAATGCCCAGGCAACATTCGCCTTTTCAAGAATTGAAACACGGGGAGCACGGAGAAAGCACGGGGACCTCAAGGCAGGTGTAAGTGCAGTTTGACCCAGCAGCGTCAGGGGCGCAGGTTGTCCTGGCCTTCCAGCCCGAGGCGTCCCGGCCTGCCCGCTTGCGCGGGGCGTGCGGCGGGGCCGCACGTGTTCCAGCAGGCCAGGAAGCCGGGATCGGGATACCACGGATCCTTTCTCCGTGCTTTCTCCGTGCCCTCATGCCACGCAGTGCGTGGCATCTCCGTGTTTAACCTGCTCTTCGGTTGCGGCCGGAATCAGTCCCGCCTTCCCCGCAGGGCCTTGATCCCTCCGGCGATGGCCATAAGCAGGAAGAAGCCGCCTCGCCAGGGGCTGGGCCGTTCCCCCTCCACCAGGATGAGCACCTCGGGGGCCAGGTTCAGTCCACCGGCCCGGGCCATGTCCTGCAGTTTCGAGCGGTTCGATCGAACCACCAGACCGCGCATGCGGAGACCTTCCACGGTCACGGGCGCCAGGAGGGCCTCGCCGTGCTGGGCGCGGAAGGCGGCCTTCTCCTGCTCGGTGTCGGGACCGAGGTGGTAGCGCTTGAACAGCTCGATGCGCGCGGCATCCCGGGTCTCCACCAGCACCTTCACGGGACCCTCCCCCAGGCGCAGGGGGGCCAGGAGGGCCGTGACTTCCAGGGTTCCCGAGGTGTTGATGGCCTCGGCCAGGTCCAATCGGGCGCCTTCAATGCGGAGCCAATGGTGGGCCGCAGGGATATCCAGGCTGTGCTGATGGACCTTTGGGCTGCGGTTCCCAAGGACCACCCAGAGGTCATCGCCCCCCAGAAAGGCCAGCACGGCACACACGGTCAGCAGGGTGACGCGGTAGCCCACGGAGGTCCGTCGGACAGGGGTCGGTTCCGCGGGGTTCGGGGGGGGGGAGCTCATGCCATCCCTTTCAGAAAAACCGCGCCACCATGGGGAACCAGGGTGGCGCGGGTCCAGGGTTTCAGGTAGGGCCTACTGGGCGTCCTTCGCCACGCCCTTGGTCATCAACGACACCACGATCAGCGCGAGGAAGCTGAGGGGCACGGAGAAGATGGCGGGGTTGTTGAAGCTGAAGAAGGCATCCTGGGGCAACTTCCCGTAGATCTTGTACATGTCGGGGCTGAGCAGGATGATGCCCAGGGCCGAGGCGATGCCCGTGAGGATGGACGCCACGATGCCCTGGCTGGTGGTGCGTTTCCAGAAGAGCATCATGAGCACCGCCGGGAGATTGGCGGAGGCGGCCACGGCGAAGGCCCAGGCCACCAGGTAACTCACATTGACGCCCTTGAAGAGGATGCCGCAGATCATGGCCAGGCAACCCACCACCACAGCGCTGATCTTGCCTGCCATGACCTTCTTGGAATCACTCAGGCGCATGTCCAGGAAGCGGTCCATGAAGTCGTGGGCCACGGCCCCGGAGGCGGCGACGATGAGCCCCGAGACGGTGCCCAGCACCGTGGCGAAGGCCAGGGCGGAGATGGAGGCGAACAGGAAGATCCCGAAGCTGTAGGCCATGAGAGGCGCGCTCATGTTGTTGTCCAGCAGGTTGACCACGCCGTTGACCATGGCCCCCAACCCCATGAAGAGGGTCAGGATGTAGAAGAAGCCGATGGAGGCAATGGCCACGATGGTGGACTTCCGGGCGTCCTTGGGACTCGGCACCGTGTAGTAGCGGATCAGCACGTGGGGCAGGGAGGCGGTGCCCAGGAAGAGGGCGATCATCAGGCTGATGAAGTCGGCCTTCTGCACGGGGGTGGCGCCCTCCACCTTGAACTTCAATCCCACGCGCAGAACCTGGTCGGCGGAGGGGGGCGTTTGGTAATGCAGGGTCAGCTGTTCACCATCCACCACCAGGGACTTGGCGCCCCAGAGCACCACGGTGCTCTTGGCGATCGTGGACAGGACCTGGAAGGGCCCCAGGCTCCCCGTTTCCGTCTGGTTCTTGTCGCCATTGAGCACAGAAATGTTGCCCACCTGGTAGAAGGCCTTCTCGGAGGCCGGCCGACCATTGATGAGCTTGGTGCCATCGGTCCGGGTCACCTCGGATTGGGCCTCGGCGAGGGTGAGGGTGTTGCCTTCACGCTTGGCGATGTGGAAGTAGGTTGCGATGCCGGCCTTGTTCAGGCGCACAAAACCAGCCTTGCCCAGATCACCGGTCTCCCAATTGGGCTCCGCGGTGTAGGAGGCATCGGAGAGCTGGAGGGAACCGTTGTCCACGGTGGCCACCACCGTGGCAAAGGTATGGCGGGCCTGGAGACCCGCCTCGGGCTGCGTCTTGAGGCCGCGCACGCACACCACTGCCACGAGAATCGTGGAGAACACGATGAGCATGGCGCCCTTGAGGAACTGCACGTACGTGGTGGAGGCCATGCCGGCGGTGGCCACAATGATGGTCACGATCACGCCCACGATGACGACGCCCGCCTCATGGGGCAGACCCAGCAGGGGCTGGATCAACACGCCCGCGCCCACCATCTGGGGAATCAAATAGAAGCTGGAGACCACCAGGGTGGAGATGGCCGCGGCCAGCTGGATGCCCTTGGAGCTGAACTTGGCATCCAGGGCATCCGTGAAGGTGAACTTGCCCAGGCGCTTCATGGGCTCGGCCACCAGGAAGAGGGCCACCATCCAGCCGGCGAGGTAGCCGATGGAATAGATCCAGCCGTCGTAGCCGACGGTGGCAATGGCGCCGCAGATACCCAGGAAGCTGGCGGCGCTGAGGTAGTCGCCGGCGAAGGCGATGCCGTTCACGAACCAGTGGATGTTGCCACCGGCGGCGTAGTAGCTGGAGGAGGACTTGGGGGCCCGGCCCATGTAGAAGCTGAGCCCAAGCACCAGGCTGACAATGACGAGGAAGATGATGATGGCAATGGGGGAGTGGGGCATGTTCATGGCGCGGTTCCTACTCCTGTTCCGGATTCGACCGGTCTTCGGCCTTGGTGCACATGTGGTTGTAGACCATGCCCAGCAGCAAAGCGCCCACGATCAGCCCGAGTCCGTAGACCACCGAGAGGTTCTGTTCGCCAATGAGCATGTCCATGGTCTTGGGCCAAATGACATTCAGCACCACGAAGGCCGCGTAGACCAAGGAGTAGAGGATGAAGAGCACGATCCCCAGCTTGGTCTTGTAGTCCGCTGAGTGATCCTTGCCCCATTCGGTTGAAGGGCCGTGACCCATGGATGACCTCCTGAAACGTCAAGTTATTGAAAATTGACCCAAAAACTAGAAATAAACCACTTCTTTCACGAACAGGATTTTCGCGAAGGCCTGCAAGGGCGCATTCGGGTCCGGAGGTGGGCATTTTCAGGTCCATCCCGAAGGGGCGTGGCCACACAGCAAGCGAATCTGTGATGATAACCCAGGGCCTTAGGGAATCAAACGTTGGTTGCAAAGGTCAGACACGATCCGACCATCCACCAGCTCGATGATCCTGTCGCAGCGCTGGGCCAGACGGCCATCGTGGGTGACCACCAGGAAGGCAATGCCCCGGGCGCGGTTCAGGGTTTTCAGTAGGTCGAAGACCTGGTCCCCCGTCACCGTATCGAGGTTCCCCGTGGGCTCGTCCGCCAGCACCAGGGCGGGTTCCATCACCAGGGCCCGGGCCACGGCCACCCGCTGCTGCTGCCCCCCGGAGAGCTTGCCCACCCATTGGTTCGCCTTCTCCGAAAGCCCCACCTGGTCCAGCAGCTCCCGCCCCCGGGCCACCATCCAGCCCTCCTCGCGCCCGCGATCCGCGATGAGTGGCAGGCAAACGTTCTCCAGGGCGGTGAAGGCCGGGAGCAGGTGATGGAACTGGAAGATGAATCCCAGGGTTTGACCCCGGAAGCGGGTGAGGACCTCGTCGGACAGGGCGGCGATGTCCTGCCCCAGCACTTCGATGCGTCCAGTGGTGGGTCGGTCCAGCAGACCCAGGAGGTTGAGCAGGGTGCTCTTGCCGCTGCCGCTGGGTCCCACGAGGGCGGCCAGTTCCCCCCGTTCCAGGACCAGGTCCAGACCGTGGAGCACCTCGGTGACCACAGCCTCGCCGTAGGACTTGGTCACGCCCGAGAGTTGGAGGAGGGGTGCGGAGGCCATGGCTTCACTCATGGCGCATCGCCACGGCCGGATCCAGAAGGGCGGCCCGGCGGGCCGGGAGCCAGGCTCCCACCAGCCCTGTGGCCAGCGCAATGAGGGCGGTCCGGAGGAAGAGGGGCGCATCCAAGGCCACGGGGAAGGTGGCACTGCCATCGGGGTTGGTGGCCAGGCTCTGGAAGAAGAGCGCCAGGCCCGTGCCAATGAGGATGCCCGCCAAACTGCCCGCCAGTCCCAGCAGCCCTCCCTGGAGCAGGAACACCGCCCGGATCTGGCGCCTCGAGACGCCATAGGCCCGCAAAATACCGATCTGCTTGGATTTCTGCACCACGCTCACCACCAGGACGGAGGCGATGCCCAACACCACGGCCACGATGACGAAGAACTGGATCATGAGGCTGGAACTGGTCTGGCTTCGCAGCCCCACCAGGAGCTGCTGATTGAGCTGCATCCAGCTGTCCGCCACCAGCGAGGTCCGCTGGGCCAGGTCCCGGGCCAGACGATCGGCCTCGAAGAGCTGGTCCACCTTGACCTCCAGGGTGGAGACCCCTCCCACCAGGTTCAGGAGGGTCTGCCCTTGGCGCAGGCTCATGAAAACCCAGCGAAGGTTCAGGTCCTTGATGCCCACATCGAAGATGCCCACCACGCTGAAGACCTCCGTGCGGGCTTCCGGCGTGGTGATGCGCACCTTGTCCCCGAGCTGGATCCCCAGTTCCCGCGCCAGTTCTGTCCCGATGACCGCGTTGGTGCCGTTCACATCGAAGGTCCCCTCCACGATCCGGGGGGCGAAGTCCAGAATGTCCCGGTAGGATTCGGGTTCGATGCCCCGAAGGGCGATGGCCTTGTTGGCGGTGCCCCGGCTGGCAAACCCGCTTCCGGCCACCGTGGGGGAGGCCGCCAACACCCCCTGCGCATTCCGGATGGTCTCCAGGGCCTGCTGCCACCCCAGGATCGTGCGGATCCGCTGGGCCGGTCGCTGAACATGGTCCAGTACCGACATTTGATCCCGGTCGTACTGGGGCCGCGCCTCGTCCTCCAGGGGCCTGAAAATGATGTGGGGCTGGGTCCCCAGGGTGCGCTCGATGATGCTCTGCTGGAGGCCCGTGATCAGGGCGGACAGGAACACGATCACCCCCACGCCCACGCCAATGCCCGCCAGGATGAGGCCCGTCTGGACACGTCCTTCCCGAAGGAAACGGAGGGCAACCATCCATTCGAATCGCACCTCAGGCCCCCAGCTTGACCCGGATGCGCTGTCCGGGCCGCACGGCGGGGTCGAGGACCACGACCTCACCGCCCCTGAGCCCTTCCAGCACCTCGTACTCCGTTTCGCTCCGCAATCCCAGTTTCACGGTCCTTTTCACGGCCCGCCCCCCATCCCGCACCAGGACGAAGGGGCCACCGGGCAGGCCGCGCACCCCTGCCACGGGGAGGGCCAGCGTATCCTGGCGCCGTCCCTGCAGGATCTCCACGGACATGGTCATATCGGCCCTGAGGTAGGACGGCGACGAAGCCACCTTCAGCTTCACATCCACCGTACCCCGCTGGGCATCCACCGAAGGCGCCACATAGGCCACTTCCACCGGAATGCGTTCCTGGGGATAGGCATCCGCGGACGCCAGCGCCTTCTGACCCACCGCCAGCTGAGCCAGATGCTTCTCGTCCGGCTGCACCAGGATCTGGAGGGGCTCGTCCAGCACCATGACCAGGAGGACCTTGCCCACCACCACCGCATCCCCGACTTCCACAAGGCGCTGGAGCAGCACGCCGTCCGTGGGCGCCCGCAGGGTGAGCTGCTCCAACCTAGCCTGGGCCAGGGCCAGGTTGGCGAGGGCTGCTCGCAGGTCCGCCCCCCCCTGGGCACTCCGGAGCTGGGCGAAGCTGGCCTCCCGACCGGCCATGGCCACCGACCGGGCCCTCTGGGCCTCGTCCATCTGGCTGGCCGAAAGGATGCCCTCCGCCAGGAGCCGAGCGCTGCGCTGGTACGCCAGGTCCGCCTGCCGGAGGTTGGCCTCCGCCTGGGCCAGGGAAGCCTTCCCCAGGGGGTCCGCCAGTTCCCGCACCTGGTCCAGCCGGGCCTGGGCCTGGGCCAAGGTGGCCCGGGCCTCGGAGGCCTCCAGCTGCAGCAGCACCTGCCCCGCCTTGACCCGATCACCCTCTTCCACATGGCGCTGGGCCA
>CAZPUI010000224.1:0-8044 GCA_964589695.1 uncultured Solibacteraceae bacterium
TCATGGCCGCCCAGAGCAGCAGCACACCCATGCCGACGAAGAAGGAGTAGGGTCGGTTGAGGTTGATGAAGAGGTTGAAGATCCCCGCCCCTGTCCATTGAAAGAGCCATGCATCCAGCTGCGGCCCCAGGATGAGGCAACTGATGGCCGCAATCTGGGCCCCCATCTTCCATTTCCCAAGCTTGTCCGCGGCGATGGTCACCCCTTCCTCGCTGGCGATGCCCCTGAGTCCCGTGATGGCCATTTCCCGCCCCAGGATGATGAAGGTCATCCAGGCAGGCGCCAGGCCAAGTTCCACCAGGCTCAGCAGGGCCCCCGCCACCAGGAGCTTGTCCGCCAAGGGGTCAAGGAGCTTGCCCAGGGTCGTCACCTGCCGGTGCTTCCGGGCGTAATACCCGTCCAGCAGGTCCGTGATGGAGGCAATCCAGAACACCAGGACCCCCACCACCTCGAATCGGGTCACTCGGGTCATGAGGACGGTGACCAGCACCGGCACCATGAGGATCCGCGCAAGGGTAAGGTAGTTCGGCAGGTTCATTAGGATTCCAGGATAGTCCCAGGTGCAGTCTAGCAAAGAAGACGCATCTCTCCCGACGCAAGCAGACGCTGCCACTCTACATCCGCAATTTCCTCGAAACCCTCCAGATCGGCACCGAACAGCATCTGGCACTCCCTGGAAACCCGCACCAGGATGCCTCGCCCATGGAGACGCCTAAGAAGGCTGAGGGCCTGGGGGTCCTCCAGGAGCTGAAGCGCATCCAGCACCAAGGCCAGCCAGGGAGTGCCCTCGGGCAGCTGATCCAGCACCCCCAGAAGCAAGCGTCGCCCCAGCAGGGGGTGACCCGGGTCCAGATAACTGCGGGTCAGAAGCAGGGGAGCAGGGGCGGGTCGCCCGGCGGGCACCGGAAGAACCGCCTGGGCCGCCAGGGCGCTAATCATAGGTGTCGCAGGGGAGGGGCGATGGGGGTCCTGCGGAAGTACCTCCAGGGTCCAGCCCTGGGGGGCCCGGGTGGACTGGGCGGACCGGCCCTTCCGCTCCAGCAGTCGAAGGATGTTATGCCGCACCATATCGTCAGGCCCCAGCAGGATGCGCAGTCGCACCCCCGCATGGGCTTCAAGTACGCGCCCCAGCTCCAGAACGGCCTGGGAGACCGTCAGGTCCATGAGCTCCAAGGTGAGGAAATCCATGCCCCAAGATACCCCAGGGCGTCCAGGCATGGGCCCAACATCCCGATCGGTCCCTGTGCTTGTATTCCGGGACGCGTGGCGTGGAAAGATTGGAGACTGAAGACACCAAGGGGGGAGTTCGATGTTGGCAGGAGCCGCAACATTCAGGGCCTGGCTCCTGGAACGGGCGCAGGTCCTGGGCTTCGCCCGGGTGGGTTTGGCTTCCTGCGAACCCTTCACCCAGGAGGTGGCCCACAGAACGGCCTGGCTGGAGGCCGGAGGCGCAAGGTGGATGCCCTACCTGGCCCAACCCGACTGGATCGATCCGAGGTCCGTCCTGCCCTCTGCCCGCACGGCCCTGGTGGGCTTCTTCCCCTACGCCCGCCCCAGGGCGGTACCCGGGTCTGCCCCCGACTCGGTGCGCCTGAGCCGCTATGTGTGGGGTCCGGACTATCACATGGTGCTGAAGGGGCGCCTGAGCACCCTGCTCCGGGAGGCCCAGGCCCTGGAGCCCTCCCTGGAGGGCAGGGTCTGCGTGGACACCGCACCCATCCTGGAACGGCAGCTCGCGGTGCGGGCGGGTCTGGGCTGGCAGGGACGGAACACCCTGCTCATCGCCCACAAGGCCGGCAGCTGGGGATTCCTGGGTGTGCTGCTGCTGTCCGAGGAACTATCCCCGAACCCGCCCTACCCCGGCCAGCACTGCGGGACCTGCACCGCCTGTCTGGAGGCCTGTCCCACGGGTGCCCTGTCCCCCTTCCGACTCGACCCCAACCGCTGCCTGACCACCTTTACCGTGGAAACCGAGGCCCCCGCACCGCCCGAGGTGGTGGAGGCCATCCAGCGCACCCGCTGGGTGGTGGGCTGTGACCTCTGCCAGGAGGTCTGCCCCTGGAACCGCAGTCCCCTGTGGGGAGACCCCGAGCTCTGGGGCGGCCCCAGTCCCCTCCACACGCTGCCCCTGGGGCAGCTGTCCCTGAACGGAAGCCAATACCGCAGGCATATCAAACGCACGGCCCTGCGGCGCATCCGGCACCGCCAGTGGCTCCGCTGGATCGACCTCCTGCGCGATTCGATCGAATCCCGCGAGGACCCAGCCCTTGCGCAAGGCTCCGGTTCACAATACCTTCACGCACAGAATCAGGAGGAGCCCGCATGATTGTCCGCGCAGAGTGGCCGGGAGTGGTGATGGACATCCTGGTATCACCGGGCCAGGAGGTGGAAGAGGACGAGGCACTGGTGCTGCTGGAAGGCACGGATGCCGCCCACACGCCCTTCTACATCAACGCCCCCGAGGCGGGCAAGGTTCGGAAGGTCTTTCTGGATGAGGGAGACTTCGCCGACGAGGACTACGAACTGGTAGAAATCGGCGAAAACGACTAGAAGTCAAGCGCCCGGGAACCGACGCCGAAGGGAATCCTTGGATTCTCGAGTATGGCCCAACCCAAGACGGTCAAGGTTCCAGGCGACATCGACAAGCAGCCCGAGCTGCGGGACCGGGTCCTCATCCTGGCCTACCTGGAGGAATTGTCCACCCTGGGCTCCCAGGTCCAATTCCAGTTGGCGGACCCCCTGGCCCCCCCAATCCTGGCCCGAATCGAAAAGGTCCAGGAGGACCGGGCCGAGTTCGAGGCCATGCTGAGCCGGGCCCTTCCGGGCAACCTGGGCGCCAAGGACCGGCTGAAGCTGCTCTTCCCCTTGGACAGCCAGCGTTTCACCACGGAGGTGGCCTTCCTGGATCGGGTCGGCTTCATGCGGGCCCGCTTCACCTTTCCCACGGTCATCCACCATGGGGAACGCCGCACCATGCCGCGGGTGCGGTTCACGCCCCGGGAGAACGCCTCCGTCACGCTCCTGGAAAGCCTCTTCGAAGGCAACGGCGCCTACGGCCGCCTGGTGAACCTCAGCATGGGGGGCGCCCTGGTCCGCATGGATCGGGCCATCGCCGTCCAGGGTCAGCGGCGGCTCACCCCTTCGCCGGACTTGTTCCAGCCCGGCACCCGCCTGGACTTCATTCGGATCCAGGACCTGCCCCATGTCTCCATGCTGGAATGCCGCGGGGTGGTCTGCCACGCCGAACGCAGCCCCATCGGCATCACCCTCGGCCTTCGTTTTGAAGGCATGGATCCCCTGGACCTCCAATTGCTCAACCAGGTGATCCGGAAGCGGGCCCCCCATGAGGCCACGGGTTTCCCCATCAAGTACCCCAAGTCCCGGCGCCAGGCGGGGGCCGAAGGGGAACCCGCGCCGACCCCACCGGTGGAGGCCTGGGAGGATCCACCCGATCCCAAGGAGGAGACGCCCAAGCTCCAGGCCCCTCCCCGCCCGGACACCCACGACCGCCTGATCCAGATCAAGAAGCGGGGCAAGCGGATCCTGGTGATCATGCTGGACGACCTGGACCGGGCCATCCTGGGCGCCACCCTGCTGGTGGATGGCTTCACCCGCGTGGGTGAGGTCCGCAACTACCTTGATGCCATCAACTGGCTTCGGGTCAATACACCCGATGTGGTGATCGTGGACCACCACGTGGGCGTGCATTCGGGCCAGCAAATCGTCGAGAAGCTGCGCAGCCAGGGGTTCCTGGACCAGAGCCGGATCATCATGCTGGCCCAGGCAGGGGATGTGCGAGCCCTCATCCAGGCCAAGGCCTCCCAGATGGACCGGGTCATCCGCTACCCCATCGACTATGACGGGGAGATGCGCCCCTTCCTCATGGAGCTGCTGGACCTGAAGTAGCACCCGTCTGGGTGTTCAGCGGGCGCATGAGGGGGAAGAGGATCACGTCCCGGATGCTCAGATTGTTGGTGAGGAGCATCACCATGCGATCGATGCCCACGCCCATGCCCCCGGTGGGGGGGAAGCCGTGTTCCAGGCTCTCCACGAAGTCCAGATCCAGGAGCATGGCCTCGTCGTTGCCGGCCTCCCGCTCCGTCAGCTGGGCCTGGAAGCGGGCCATCTGGTCGATGGGATCGTTCAGCTCCGAATAGGCATTGGCCAACTCCATGCCCCCGATGAATAGCTCGAAGCGGTCCACGAAACGGGGGTCCCCCTCCAGGGTCTTGGTGAGGGGAGACAGTTCGATGGGATAGTCCGTGATGAAGGTGGGGTGGATGAGCTTGGTCTCGGCGAAGTGCTCGAAGAGATCCCCCAGGAGCACGCCGGGAGTCTTCTTGTCCACATCCTCCACGTGGGCTTCCCGGGCCAGCGTCACGATCTCGGCCTCGTCCTCGAGCCGGGCAGCGTCGATGCCACCGTGGAGGGCGATGGCCCCCTTCAGGGTCAGGCGCTGGAAGGGGTGGCCATAGTCGATGATGGCTTCGCCGTAGGGGCGCTGAAGGGCTCCCAGCATGGCCGCCGCTTCCCGGAAGAGGGTCTCCACCAGGGCCATCATGTCCCGCAGATCCTGGCCTGCCGCGTAGCACTCCATCATGGTGAACTCGGGGTTGTGGCGCTGGGAGAGCCCTTCGTTCCGGAAGTTGCGGTTGATCTCGAAGACCTTCTCGAAGCCGCCCACGATGAGGCGCTTGAGGTAGAGTTCCGGCGCAATGCGCAGGTAGAGGGGCATGTTCAGGGCGTTGTGGTGGGTCACGAAGGGACGGGCGGGCGCTCCACCGGGAATGGGCTGCATCATGGGGGTCTCCACCTCCAGGTAGCCCTGGGCGTCCATGGTGCGGCGCACCGTGGCCATGATGCGGGAGCGGGCCTCGAAGGTGTGGAAGACCTCGGGGTGACTGATGAGGTCCAGGTAACGCTGGCGGTAGCGCATCTCCTTGTCCTGGAGCCCGTGGAACTTCTCCGGCAGGGGCAGGAGGGCTTTGGAGAGGAACTGCATGGACTCCACCCGGACGCTCAATTCACCGGTCTTGGTGCGCATGAGGGGGCCCGTCACGCTGAGGAAATCCCCCAGGTCCAGGAGCTTCAGCACCTCCCAGTCCCGCTCCGCCAGGTCGTTCTTGCGGAAGTAGACCTGGAGCTTCTGGCCCCCCTCCGTGACGTGGCCGAAGATGCTCTTGCCCATCTCCCGGAAGGCGATGAGGCGCCCCATGACACTCACCACCTCGGGGGTGGCTTCCAATTCTTCAGCCGTACGAGCCTCGAAGGTCCGAACGATCTCCTGGATGCTGTGGGTGCGCTGGGCCTTCCGGGGCCAGACTTCGAGGCCCAGGGCCTTGAGCTTCTCGAGCTTCTCCAGGCGGATCTGGCGGTACTGGTTCTCGGACATGCACCCACTCCCATGCGGTGAAAACCGCAAAACCACCATTCTATCGGCCTAGAACCGGTATTCCACGTAGGCGGTGATATCCGGCGTGGTGTAGGTGCCCGCCTCCTCGCTGAAACCGAAACGCCAGCGGGGCAGACGGCGGTGGGTGAAGGTCCAGTGCTGCTGCCAGCCCGCCCGGTCCACCCTGGGGATGTTCACCTGGAAGGGACTCCCCATGTAGGCGAGGGTGAGGTCCAGGCCAAGGCCCGACAGGAGCCCCATGCCCGTGCCCTGGTAGCCCAGGCCCAGCCAGGCTCGCTTGAGGTTCCGGGAGGTGAGGACGCGGTGCCATAGCCGACCTTCTTCCGCCCCCACCCAGAGGTGCTCGGCCTGCCCATGGACCTTCCAGCGTCCCCATTGGCGCCAGGCCGCCACACCCACCAGATAGTCCGGGGCACCATTGCCACTGAAATTGGTGCCATTGCCCGAGGGCAGCTGCACCGCCGCCCCCACCCGCCAGCCCTGGTCCTGGGTGCCCCGGTTCAGCACGTAGGCGAGGTCCACATCCATGAGGTGTTGCCCAGGCCGCCTAAGGTCGGCAATGACCCGGCCATCCCGCTCCAGGTGGTAGGCCAGGCGGTATTTGGGAGCCTGCTCCCGCCCGCCCCCCGGTGTTCCCAGCAGGTTGTGCCACGAGGCGATGGCCTGGTCCAGCATGCCGCCGGAACGGTCCACCAGGCGGATCCGCAGGTTGATCGTACCGGGTCCCCAGGCCTGGGCCAGGTCCGCCGTGAGCTGGTATTCCTCCCCATCCATCCTGGCGAAGGTCCGGCGGTCCGCCGTACGCTCCCAGTCGGGGCGCAGGAACTGGCTGGAGGCCTCGAAGGTCAGGGTGGTTCGACCCTCCGGAAGGGGGTCCGGGAGGAGGGCCATCCAGATCGAACGGTTGGGCCGAGGGGTTTCCTGGGCGAAAAGGTGGATTCCGACCAGGAAGCAGGCCAGGCTCCCGAGGCTGGTGCGCGGAATCGTCAGCGTCATGGGAGTTCCTCCACCTCGAAGAGGGATTGGGGCAGGACCCGGGACACATCCGGCAGGGGTGGGAAGTTAGCAGCCGGGGTCCAGGGGTGCTCCTGGAGGAAGGGACCCCGGGGCGGAACCCCGGGAGGCAGCCAATGGAGGGCCGGAACCTGGGCCAGTCCCCGGAGAAAGGCCGCCACCGCGGACTCACCTGGGGGCGTGGGCACCCTGAGCCAGGCCACAGGAGGATCCGTGAGCAGGGCCGTCCAGCCCTCGGGACCTGAGGCGCGCCCCTCCAGGGAGCCTGGGGTCCTGGGATCCAGGCTGAACCCCGTGCTGAACACGGGGGAGGCAGGGGGCAGGGGCAGGCTGTAGCGCCAAGGAAGGCCCTCCCGCATGGCCTGGTGGCCCAGGAGGGCCGCCCACTGGGCATCGTCGCAGGGGCCGATGTGAACGGGGCACTTCAGCTGGGCCCGCACGGCATCCCCCAGGGCCTGGACCCGGCCCAGGGCCTCTTCCCAACTGCCCCCACCCTGCCGGTATTCCCGGCCCCCAAGCAAGGCCAAACGCCAACCGGTGCGGCGACGCTGGAAGGGGAAGAGGGCGGGCCAGGCGCCCTGGGCGATGCGCTGACTCAAACTCCGCTCCAGGCGCGCCTGGGTATCCCCCATGTCCCGGAGCAACATCTCCTGATTGAGGTCCTTGAGGGCCCCAAAGGGAAGCACCACCTCCCCCCAGAGGGCCCCTGCCCCCATTCGCCCTTCCAGGACCTCCGCCCTTCCCAGGCCCGGCAGGTCCCAAGTCTCCATGCCCCCTGGCGTCCATCCGAACCAACCCTGCCGCCAGGCCTGCCCCGCCCGCCCCTGTGGGGGCTCCTGTGCATGGAACCAGGCCTGGACCGGCCCTTCCAGGTCCTCGAAAAAAACGGGGTCCGCCGCATGGAGGGTGGTACCCGGCAGGTGGAACAGCAGGTCCAGAAAGACCGTCCGGGTCTCGGGGTCCATGTCCTGGAGCCAAGCCGCGGGACCATCCCACACCAGCGCCAGCCCCCCTGGGAACACGTCGGCGAGCCCTCCCAGGGCGGCCAGGGCCCGCCATGGGGCGGTGGGCAGCGCGCAGGCGGCGTCCAGGGCCCTAATCCCCAACCATCCCGCCAGGGGGGTGTCCACCCCATGATGCAGGAGGTACCCTCGCCCTTCGCTCAACATGGGCTCGGTCCGAACAGGGGGCGGCCCACGCCGCCGGGGGCGAAGGCACGCGTCCACTGCCCCCGGAGCCACGTGGAGGCAGCCTGGGCCGCCTGAAGGTCCTCCTGGCCCCGGGGCCGAAAGGCCAACCAGGCAGAGGCCAGGGTGCAGCCCGTACCCCGCCGCGCCCCGTCGAGTCTGGGATGAAGGCCACAGGAGGTCACCCCATCCGCAGTGATCCAGAGGTCCTCCACCACCGCTCCGTGGGCATGCCCCCCCTTGAGCCACACCGCACGGGCGCCCCGTTGGAGCCAGGGTTCCGCAAGCTCCTGGGGGTCCTCGGAGGCACCCTCCTCCCGCAGGGCGGCGGCTTCCACACGATTGGGACTCACCACCCAGCAGCCTCCCGGCAGGATTCTGTCCGCCATGCGCGCCAGGTCCCGGGCCCCATGGAGGGGCACCCCCGACG
>CAZPUI010000225.1:0-8028 GCA_964589695.1 uncultured Solibacteraceae bacterium
GCCGGTCCAGTTGAACACCATGTTGGCGACGCCAAGCGCGGCCACGGTAAGGCCCTCACCGTGAAGCCCACGAAGGACATCCCGCTGGATGGGATCGCTGGCGCGCTGAAGGCCCACAACCCCTGGGTGACGATCGTGGCGAACACCAAGGATGCCACCCTGCGGGAGCTCTCGCCGGCCGCCGTCAGCGGCAAGCTCACCGTGCCCGTGGGCCGCCTCCGCAAGATGAATTTCGGTCCCGAATACCTCACGGCCTTCACCGTGGGCGACCAGCTCCTGTGGGGCGCCGCGGAACCCGTCCGGCGCATGCTGCTCATCGCCCTGGGCAAGTCGGTGTAGTCATTTCCGGGGTGGCAGCAGCCAGATCCTTGCGTGGAGGCCCACCCAGGCATGGGTTCTGAGGTCGCCCCGGAGGCGGAATCGGTCCAGGTGGACCCGCACATCGAAGCTGGCCTGTCGGGCCCAGGTGAAGCCCATGCCCAGGTTGCAGAAGGGATCCTTGCCCGAGCCCTGGGCCGTGGACTTCCTGCCGGAGAAGGAATCCCTCAGGTTCCAGTTCTGAAGCCCCCCTCCAAAGGTGAGGTAGACATTGGCCTTCGCTTCGAAGAGGGACCGGTTTTCGTTGAAGTAGTACCGTAGGTCCGCCCCGACCTGGTGGCCTTCGAGCTGCAGTCTCTGGGTCACCGAACCCTCCACCAAGGTGAAGCGGCTCTCCACCACGTCCAGGGTGGGGATGAACTGCCAGGTCCCGGGAAGCTCTGGCTGGAACCAGCGCACGAGGTTCCACCCGAAGCCGAAGGTCCGGGGCGCCTGGTGCTGGGAGAGTCCGGGGCCCGAGGGAACGCCAAGTCCCGTGCCCACCTGGACCTCCGCCCCCATCAACCAAAGCACCAACAGGGGATCCGTGGGGTGGTACGTGGGCGGTGGCTGCCGTTGGGCCATGACCTGCATCCCAGCCAAGCAGGCCGTGGCAAGAAGGATGGAACGACCCATGGCACGCCTCCCGTAGATGGCTCCAGCCTAGGGGAGACGGCCTTAAGGAAGTCTTAGTTCCATCCTTGATCTCGCCGTCAGGAGGGAATTGGAGATCGGAGCTGCGAAGCCCTGAACGGTGATGTTGGAACCAGGGTCGGAGGTTCAATCCGCCTGGGTGCAACCGCATCGGGGTGTGGTGCAGGCACGTGCCCATGGCATGCTGGACCCATCCCCTTGGAGGATCCATGGTGCAACCGCGGTCGAACCTGGTTCGCTGGGCCTGGGCCCTTGGGGCCCTGCTGGGGCTGTGCGGCTTGGTGCTGGTCCTGCGGGGCCTGCAGCGGCCGCCACGCCCCCTGGGTGGAGAGGCGACCGCCGAGGTCTTCTCCGCCACTCGGGCTGCCCGGCATTTGGAGTGGATTGCCAAGGAACCCCATCCCGTGGGGAGTGCGGCCCACGCCCAGGTACGGGAGGGGCTGCTGAAGGCTTTCCGGGAGGCCGGTTTGGAACCCCAGGTCCAGAAGGCCTGGGTACCCGTCCAGGGCACGGGCCTGGCCCATGTGCAGAACGTGATGGCCCGCCTGAAAGGCACGGGGACAGGCCCTGCGGTGGCCTTGGTCACCCACTACGACACCGTGCCTTCGGCGCCGTGGGCCGCGGATGCTGGGGCCGGGGTGGCTGCGGTGCTGGAGGTTCTGCGAGCCCTCCAGGCGGGCCCACCCCTGGTGCGGGATGTGGTCTTTCTGCTGACGGACGGAGAGGAGCTGGGGATGGCAGGGGCCCAGGCCTTCGCCCAGGATCACCCTTGGGCCCGGGACCTGGGTTTCGTGGTGAACATGGAGGCCCGGGGCACCTCGGGCCCTGTGCTGCTCTTTGAGACGAGCCTGGGAAACCGGGATCTCATCGCCGCCTTCGCCGCCTCCGTGCCCCATCCTGTGGGGAACAGCCTGGCGGCCACGGTCTACCGCCACATGCCCAACAACACGGACCTGACCGTGTTCAAGCAGGCGGGCCTCCGGGGGGTCAACTTCGCCTTCATCGAGGAACCTTGGCACTACCACACACCCTTTGACCGACGGGAAGCCTTGGATCTGGGCAGCCTGCAACACCTGGGAGAAGGGGCCCTGGGCATGGTGCAGGCCTATGGCCGGGGCACCCTGGGGGCGGGGGATGGCCGGGATGCGGTGTTCTTCAATCTGCCTGGGCTGATCCAGGTCTCCGAGCGTGTGCTGCCCTTCTTCCTGGGGGGACTGATCCTCCTCGTGGCCCTTCTGTGGGCCCGGGCCTTCCGGGGGGGGTATGTCACACCCCGCAAGCTGGCGCGGGGCATGGGTTGGGTGCTGATCCTGGGCGGTCTCGGGGCCCTCGGTGCCTTCCTGCTCTTTGCGCTCCTCTCCAGGCTTCACCCCCTGTGGGCCGGGCAGACTCCCCTCACCCAGATGTACAACCGCTGGTATCTCGCCTCCATCCTGGCCGGGACCCTGGCCCTCCTGGGGGTCACCCTGCGGCGGCTGATCCGAAGCACGGGGCCGGAGCCGCTCCAGACCGCGGCCCTGGGTGTGTGGTCTCTCCTGGGCAGCATCCTGGCCTGGACCCTGCCTGGCCTGAGCTACTTGATCCTGGTGCCCCTGCTATGCGCGGCCCTGGGGATCTGGATCCAGGGCCTGTCCACGTCCCGGATGCTGCGACTGTGCGGGCTAGGGGTGATGCTGCTTCCGGGGCTGGCCCTCCTGGTACCCACGGTGGATGCCGTCCTTGTGGGCCTGGGCCTCACGGGAGCCATGGCCGCGGGGACGGGTATGTTCCTGGCCCTGTGCGTGGCCCTCTGGTCAGGCCCCGGGGCGCTGCTTCAGGCCCGCACCGACCAGACCCTCACGTGGTCCCTCCTGGGGCTCTGTCTGGGGTGTGGGCTGGTGGGTGGCCTGTGGGCCCGTCGCACGACGGAGGCCCTGCGCACCGCGGATCTGCGTACGGTGGTGGATGCGTCCACCCAGAGGGCCTGGCAGGTGGCCCGGAGCCGGTCCGCCGACATGCTGCTTCCCGGAGGAAACCAGGGCTATCCAGACCTGCTTCGGCCGGGTCAGATGCTCGAGGGCTCCATCCCCCATTGGCGTCACCGGGATCTGCGCCTGACAGCCACCCCCGCGGCGGCCCGCATGGAACTTCTGGGGACCTCGGTGGAGGGAGGGCTCCATCGGGCCCGCCTGCGCCTTGTCCCGGGCGAAGGGCAGGAACTCTGGGTGATGGGTGACAGCCCGGCCTTCCGCTGGCTTCAGGTGGAGGGTGTTCCCGCCCTGGGGCGGCCCCTGTCCCGAACGCCGAACTGGACCCTGCGCCTCTTTGGGCTCCCCGCCGAGGGGGCCGTGGTGGAGGTGGCCCATGTGGCTGCGGGCGAATCGGTGAGTCTGCGTCTCTTGGGTCGCAGCGATGGCCTTGGGGAACCCCCGGCCTGGAGCCCTGACCGGCCCTCCCCTGGATCCGCACGGGGGCAGTTCAGTTTCAGGGTGTGGTCCGAGGCCTCCATCACCACCCGATAACGGGACCACCTAGCTGGGGCGAAGGTGAAGGGTCACCACCACCAACGTGGGGGGGGCCAGCTGGGAACCCACCACCTGCACCCCGTCGTTGGGCTCACATAGGACCAAGTGGTCCTCGGGGACATGCCGAGAGCCCAGGACCACGGGGCCACCCAAAGGCAGCACCAGGAGCAGGTCCGCGGTGGGCAACCTGTGTCCCGGGGCGGACGTCCGCAAGACCTCCACATGGTGGGTCCAGCGATCTCGTCGGGTGATGACATTGAAATCCTTGCAGGGCCCCCCGAGGAGGGTGCCAAGGGTGGGTGTATCACCACTGAATTCGAAGGGCACCAGGGGGCGATCCAGCCTGACGCGCCGCCCTTCGCCCAGGTCCAGGTCCATGCCGGACCCCTCCAGGAGCACCAGGGTGCGGTCGCAGCCCGGAAAGGGGGAGAAGGGACCCGAGGAGGCCACCTCCGCTCGGCTCAGCCGCCAGTGGAAGGGCTCGGCCACCGTGGCCCCCTCGGGGGCAATGGCCAGCTCGCAGGTGGTGCCGCCGCCGTTGCGCCAGGGACTGACCTTGAAGGTTTCGGGGGGGATGATGCGCACTAATCCAGCTTCCGGGCCAGGGTCTCCCGCTCCATGCGGAAGGCCGGTTCGTCCTTGTGGGCGTTCAGAACGGCCTTGGCCTGGTCCGGACGCCCGGTTTTCAGGAAGGCCGTGGCCCGCATGAGGGCCACCCAGCCCCGGGCCTCGGGGCGGGGCTTCTCGGGGTAGAGGCTCAGGGCCTCCCGCCAGGCCCCCTCCTGGGCCCGGAGGTCCGCCACCAGAATGGCCAGGGGCTCCCGGTCCCCACCCCGCTCCGGGGCCCTTTGGAGCAGTCCTTCGGCCTCCCGGCGACGATTCTCCCCTTTGGTGGGCGGGCGTCGAAGCAGGGCCAGGGCCACCTGAATGCGATCTGCACCGGGTTTGGCTCGGGGAAGGAGGTTGCTGACGCTGGTCCAGTCGCCCTTCACCACTGCGGCCTGGGCCCGCCGCAGCAGTTCACCGGGACTGGCCTTGCGTTCGGGTACCAGCTCCAGCACGGTCTCGGGATGGGCCTCCGTGGACGTGGCTTCCACCAGGGCCTTGCGCAGGGGTTCCTGCTCGGCCGGGGGCGCCAGATCGCGCACCGTGCGCGCGGCCTGGGGAAGCCCCGCCAGGGCCAGCTTGGCCACCAGGACCTTGCGGACCTCCGAGGAAATGAACACGAGGTTGTCCGGGGTGAGGTAGGGGAGGAGGCCACCCATGGGGCCCTTGTCCAGGGTCTCCCGCACGAAGGCGCGGAAGGCATCGGCCTGGAGTTGGTCCACGATCCCCAGCTCCTCCGTGGTGGGCTTGGCCTTCCGCAGGGTTTCTGAATGGTCCAGGGCCGCCTTCCACTGTCCCTCCCGCAGGGCGAGGCGCAATTTCACCAGGGTCTGGCGCCGCCCCAGGTCGCTGGTGGGATCCACGTTGTTCATGTCCCGAAGCAGCTCCGAGGGTTCGGGGTAGGCCTTGCGGTACTTGTCCGGCAGTTTGCCCTCGGACAGGAGGGTGGCCAGGGCCAGGCGCGCCTCGTCCAGTTCGGGGGCCTGGGGGTGTTCCCGGATGATTTTCCGCAGCACGGTGGCACTGCCCCGGGTGTCGCCCTGGGCGCCCAGGTGCCGCCCCCAGGCCAGGTGCACCTTGGGGACCAGGCTGCCCTTGGGAAAGAGCTTCAGATAGCTTTTCACCGCCTGATCGGCCTGGGATCGGTTGCTCGTGCCGCACAGGATGATGGCCACGGCGGCGAGTCCCTTTTCCGTGGGCGCCTCGCTGCCCAGGGGATGGAGGGTCTGGACCACATCCAAGCCTTCCTCCGGGCGGTTCTGCTCCACCAGGAACCACATCAGGGTTTCCTGGGCCCTGCGCTTCTGAAGGCTGGGCAGGTCGGAAGCCAGGGCTCGGCGAAGCCGGGTTTCCGCTTCCTTGATCCGCTTGTGCTCCATGGCTTCCGTGGCCAGCACCACCTGGGCCTCTTCCAGGTAGGGCGATTTTGGCCAGCCCTTCTCCAGCTTCTTGAGGGTGCTGGCCCCGGTGAGGGTGTCCACGTACTGGGCCTCCAGCATGCCCTGGGCGAAGAGGCAGTACTCCTTCTCCGGGGCCTTGGAGGTCTTGAAGCGGTGGTCCGACAGGCGCTTCATGGCCTCGCGCCGGAAGCTTTCCTGCTTGGAAGCCATGGCCTCCCGGGCCAGGGCCTCGGCCTCCGCATCCCCGAACTGGGAACGGCTGGCTTGGGGCTTCTGGGGCAGGGGGGTGGAGGCCTGGGCGAAGGGCAGGAGCAGGGCGAGGGCCCATGCCTGTCGCAGGATCACGTCAGCCACCGGGAGAGCAGGGATTTCCGAGCCAGTTCGAACTGTTCCTCCGTGAGCATGCCCCGGCTCCGCAGTCCGGCCAGGCGCTCCAGGTCGTCCAGGGCCTCGGTGGAGGCTTCCGTGGTGGGGCTGATGCGCTGGGCCAGCATCTCCATGCGGCCCTTGGTGGCCTCCAGCTCTTCCACCTTCGCCTGGAGTCGTGCCACGGCGGCCCTCAACTCCTCCCGCTCCCGGAGCAGGTCGATGCGCTCCATGAGGCGCCGGAGGATATTGCGGAACTGATCCAAATGGAGGGGCTTGGTGAGCATGCCGTAGGCGCCCCGCTCCATGGCCTCCGTGGCCTCCCGGACACTGGCGAACCCACTGAGCACGAGAACGGTACAGGAGGAATTAACCTCCAGAGCCTTTTTGAGAACATCCATGCCCGACTTGCCGGGCATGACGAGGTCCGTGAGGACCAAGTCGAAGGGGGGCCGGGCGATGTGCAGGATGCGGTCCGCTTCCTCTCCCGAGGCGGCCTGGGTCACCGTAAAGCCCTCTTGCTGCAATACATTGCCCAGGGTCTCCCGGAGCACGGGGTCATCGTCCACCAGGAGGAGGCGATGGGGGGGAAGGTGGGACGGAATGATGGGCGGGTTCAAGGGAAGGGTCTCGGCATCGGGCGGGGAACGGTCAGTTGTTTCATCAATCTACTACGCTGCAGTCTTTAGTCGGTATACATAAGCGAGAACTTGAGCAACGGCCTGGTACAGCTCGGGAGGAATGGGTTTCTCAAGGTCCACGTTCCAGTAAAGGGCCCGGGCCAGGGCGGGATTCTCCACCAGAACGACCTTGTGTTCCTTGGCCAGGTCCCGGATCCGGAACGCCAGATGGTCCACACCCTTGGCCACGCACACCGGGGCCGCGGTCTCTTCGTCGTAGCGCAGGGCCACCGCGAAGTGGGTGGGATTGGTGATCACCACCGAGGCCTTGGGCACTTGGGTGGTGATGCGCCGAATGGCCGCCTGGAGCATGATCCCCTTCTGCTTGCCCTTGATCTCGGGACTGCCCTCGGCGTCCTTGGCTTCATCCTTCACCTCCTGCTTGGTCATCCGCAGGTTCTTCTCGAACTCGCGCCGTTGATAGAGAAAGTCCAGGACGGTGACCGCCAGCATGGCAATGAGAATGTTCCGGTACATCACGAAGAGGGTTTCCTGCAGATAGGCCAGGCTCTGGTGCAGGGGCATCTTGAGGGTGCTCATGAAGACCGGAATCCGGTCACCCAGGACATTCCAGGCCACCCAGGCCAGCACCAGGAACTTGAGCAGACTCTTGAGGATCTCCATGAAGGCCCGCGCCCCCACCAGCTTCTTGAAACCAGGAAGGGGGTTGAGCTTGCTGAATTTTGGCTGAACGGCCTGGAAGGAAAATTTCAGACCGTGCTGCACCACCTGGTTGGCCAGGGCCACCAGGAAGTTGACCGCCAGGAAGGGCGCGAGCACCCGCAGAAGCATGAAGAGCAGCTCCACGGCCAGTTGGCCTAGACCCTCCTCCTGCAGGTGGGTGCCCCCTGCCTTGCGGAGGTAGAAGGCCACCTGCTGGGCCAGCAGGGTGAAGGTCATGGACCAGGCACCCAGGAATAGAAAGAAATTGCCCCAGAGCAGCACCGTGGCATCCAGGTCCGGAATGCGGAGTACGGAACCATCTTCCCTGGCTTTGGCCAATCGTTTGGGTGTTGCCTTTTCGGTTTTGCTGGGATCGTGGGCCATGGTCTACCCCAGCATCCGCAACGCGTCCACCTGCTCGGTGACCACCATCGTGCCCAGCTCGGCAGTGTTGTTGGCGCCGACCCGACCGCTGAACATCAGCCCGATCAGGACGGGCCCGACCTCCGCGAAGACCGACAGGCCCGTCGCCCAGCCCACCATCGAGGTGGCGCCGCTGGCCCGCACGAAGTTGCCGGTCTGGATCAGCATGAGTGCGCCCACGAAGAACGAGGTCAGCGTCACCACCGGCAGGGAGCGGACGCCGACCTTGTACAACTGGCCCAGGGTCTCGTCGTAGTCGAGCGAAGGGGGCACCATGGCCCTCAGGATCCGGCCCTGCAGCAGCGTCATTCCGCCGACGATCTCGCAGGCGTTCAGGAAACCGCGGCCCAGCGGGGCGGCCGGCAGGGTGATCAG
>CAZPUI010000226.1:0-8002 GCA_964589695.1 uncultured Solibacteraceae bacterium
GACCGGGATTGCAAACAAAAGGGGTTAGAGACTGGAATGCGGAAGTTGGGCTAGCCGGACTACCACCTGGGTCACCTTCCTTGCCCGGTTGGCCCGGCGCTCCCAGCGCGGCTAGCTGAGTTTGAACACAGGCCCTAGTCCCCCAGTCGCTCGGTGCGCTCGCACTGGGCGGCCAGGGACGGGTTGTGCGTGACCATGAGGGTGGTGGGACGCAGTTCTGCGTGGAGCTTCAGCAGGACTCGGAACACCTCGTGGGCCGTGGCGGGGTCCAGGTTCCCCGTGGGCTCGTCCAGGAGCCACAGGCTGGGTTTGCGCACCAGGGCCCGGGCAAGGCCCACCCGGGCCGCCTGACCCCCGGAGAGGGTGCTGGGGAATCGGTGCCCATAGCCCTCCAGTCCCACCAGGTTGAGGAGTTGCGTGGCCCAGGCCTCCGCCGCTTCGGTCACTTCCTCCGTGATCCGTAGGGGCATGCAAAGGTTTTCCAGGACGGTGAATTCCGGCAGGAGGTGGGGGGATTGGAAGGCCAGGCCCACGTGGCGACGCCGGTAGAGCGCTCCGGCGGTGGCATCCTTCTGGGGGATGATCTCTCCCCCCACCTGGAGGGTGCCCGAATCCCAGTGGTCCAGGGAGGCGATGCAGTTGAGCAGCGTGGTCTTCCCCACCCCTGACACGCCCACGATGGCGCAGAGCCCGCCCGCGGGGACCTCCAGGCTGTAGCCCTGAAAGACGGGGTGCTCGGAGCCAGGGTAGGTCTTGCAAAGGTTCGAAATGGACAGGGTCTGACCGATCATGGCACTCACTCCGCCCGAAGGGCATCCACGGGATCCACGCTGGCGGCCCGCCGGGCCGGGTAGCGGCTGGCCACCCAGGCCACCGCCAGGGGGAAGAGGATGACCACCATGAGGTCAAAGAAGGCCATGCGCACCGGCAGGTAGGTGATGAAGTCGATGACGGAGGTGGGCAACTGAATGAGCTTGAAGTGGTCGCAGATGAGACAGAAGGGAATACCAATTCCGAGTCCCCAGGCGGTTCCCATGGCCGCGATACGCAGTCCCTGAAGCTCGAAGGAACGCTGGATCTGGGCAGGTGTGCAGCCAAGGCTGAGGAGCACCCCCACATCCCGCCGCTTCTCCGTGATGAGCAACACCAGGCTGGCCACGATGTTGAACATGGCCACCAGCAGGATCAGGGAGAAAATGGCGGTGTAGACCCATTTCAGGACCTTGAGCGCGGAGAACATCATCCTATTGCTCTCCCGCAGGTCAGGGAGCTGGTAGAGCCCCTTTTGGTCCTTTTGTCCCAGGGCGAGCAGGATCCGCGTCTTGACCTCGTCGATCTTGGGAATGTCCTTCGCCCGGACTCCGATGTAGCCCGCGTTCTCCGTCTCGGCAATGCGGTTCAGATCGTTCAGATGGAGGTAACACCAGCCCCGGTCGTATTCGGAGATGCGGCAGTGGAAGAGGCCCACCACCTTGAAGACGGCGGTGGTGGGCACGCTGCCCGCCAGGCTCAGGGTCTCCCGGGTGAAGGTGAGGACCGCCTCGCCCCCCACCTTGAGGCCATAGCGCTCTGCGGCCTCGACCCCCAGAACGATCTCGCCCTCCTGGAGTTTTTCAATGGGGATGGGCTTCAGGGAATCGAAGATCGAGGTGGTGCCATGGACCGTGGAAGGCTCAACCCCAAGGGCCAGCAAGGGACCATTGGGAGCGCCCGGCATATTGGAACGCACCAGGGCGTATTCCTGGCGCATGGGGGTGGCGGCCACCACCCCGGGGACCTGGCGGATTCGGGCCAAGGTTTCGGCGGTGTTAGGAAGGTCCCCCCATTGGCTCTGCACCACGAAATGGGCGCTGGCACTCCAGAGGGTGGTCTGCAGTTCCTGGCTCCACCCGTTCATGAGGGCCGTGGTCACGAGCATGGCGAAAACCCCCACGGCCACGCCCACCTGGGCGAAGCGCACCATGACCCTCACGAAGGCGCCCTTCTTCCGGGTTTTCAAATACCGTTCCGCCAGGTAGGCCGGGAAGCTGCGCAGCATGTCAATGGCTCCGGTCGTGGTCGTTCATGAAGCGGACCAGGAGGCGGTCCACCAGCTCCCACATCTCCATGAGTGCCGCGAGGGCCATGGCAAGTGCCAGGCCCAGCATCAAACCCTTGCCCCAGGGCCGCGTGAGGAAGCGCACCAGGTCGGGCCACTGGAAGACCACCTCCGGCAGGCGCAGCTTCCCGTTGAAGGCCAGCGTGGCCAGGAGCATGCCGCCCCAGAGGAGGTACAGGAACCGCGCGCCCCGCAGCAGGACATCGAGCCAGAACGATCGGGGGCGCGAGGTTGACATGGTCCCAGCTTACCGTTTCACCCAGTCCCATCCCAGCTTGAGGATGAGGGCACTGACCACAAGGATGAACACCGCCCGGACCCACCCACTTCCCTTGGACAGGGCCGTGCGGGCCCCCAGGTAGCCTCCCAGGCCGTTGCCGAGGGCCATGGTGAGGGCCACCACGGGAACCCAGCTTCCCCGGGAGAGGAAGAGCACCAGGGAGGCGATGTTCGAGGCCCAGTTCACGCTCTTGGCCAGGGCGCTGGCCCGCAGGAAATCGAAACCCAGCACCGCTACAAAGAGGAAGATCAGGATGCTGCCGGTGCCTGGTCCGAAAAGGCCGTCGTAGTAGCCCACGAGGAAGGCGATTCCCATGGCCAGTTGGCGCTGGTGGGTCCTGCCGTAGCGTGGCGCGTGGACTTGGCCCAGGTCGGGTTTCAGGAGCGTCCAGGCCAGCATGAGCACCATCACCACGATCATGGTGGGCCGCATGTAGGCGTCGAAGCGGCCCGACACATAGTAGGCCGTGGCCACCCCCAGGGAGGCTCCCCCCATGGCCGAAAGCACGGGGCCCACCAGATCCCGCCAGGTCAGGATCCGGGCCCGCACGAACTGGGAGGCCGCGAGGGTCGTACCCGTGCAGGCCACGAATTTATTGGTGCCGGAAATCACCGGCCAGGCTTGTCCCGGCAATCCAAGCAGCAGGGCGGGGATGGTGATCAGGCCACCGCCCCCCACCACCGCATCCACGAATCCCGCCAGGAAGGCCGCGCCCGTCAGGAGCAGCAGCGTCAGGGTGTCCGGCATCACGTCCTCAAAAAATGGAAGCGGCCGGCAGGCCGCTTCCCAAACCCAAGGGGCTCAGGCGCTCAGACCTTCATGATCTCGGCATCCTTGTGCTTGAGGATCTCCTCGACCTCCTTGATGACTTCATCCGTCATCTTCTGGATCTGGTCCAGGGTCTTCTTGGCCACATCCTCCGAGACGGCCGCAGACTTGTCCTTTTCCAGCTTCTTCACATCGTCGTTGGCATCCCGGCGCACGTTTCGGATGGCGGTCTTGATCTCCTCGCCCATGCGGTTGACCACCTTGGTGAGTTCCTTGCGGCGTTCCTGGGTGAGGGCGGGAATGGGGAGGCGGATCACCTGGCCGTCGTTGGAGGGGTTCAGGCCCAGCTCGCTCTTGAGGATGGCGGTTTCGATGGCCTTGATGGCGCTGCGATCGAAGGGACTGATCATCAGCATGGACGGCTCGGGAACGCTCACACCCGCGAGCTGGTTCAAGGGCATGGCGCTGCCGTAGTACTCCACATGGATGGTGTCCAGCAGGCTGGTGTTGGCCCTACCCGTGCGAACCGTGGCGAGCTCCTTCTTCAGGGTCTCGACGGAGGTCTTCATGCGCTTCTTGGCATCAGCCAGGATGGTGTCGACGGTCATGGAATGCTCCGGTGCAAAGGGAATCGTGAAGGGACACCCCGATGATACCGGCCCGACCCGGTCATCCCAAGCAGGTGCTGCACCGCGCCCCGGCTTGGAGTCGCTCGATGGCCATGGGGACGGCCCGGAGGTCGGTCACTTCCAGGAAATCCGCGTCGGGGTCGACCTCGGGATGGAGGGCCCCGGTTCGGTTCACCCAAATGGCGGTCCAGCCCGCGTTCAGGGCGCCTTCCATATCGTCGTTCCAGCTGTCCCCCACCATGGCCAGCTGTCCGGGGAAGAGGCCCAGCTTGGTCTGAACGGCCCTATATGCCTGAGGTTCGGGTTTCAGGAAGCCCGTCTCGGCGCTGAGGAAGCGGTTGGAGAGGAGGTCATTCAGGCCCAGTCGCGCCATGAACTCCATGTCGAAACCCTGGGTGTTGGAAAGCAGGGCGGTGCGGCCGAGTCGGCGGGTCTGCGCCAGGGCCTCCAGGACCTCCGGGAAACACTCCGCATCGCTGGCGGAGGTGCGAAAGACCTCGGCCATGGCCGCGAACTGGGCTTCCGTGAGCGCCAAGGGGCCGCGCCACCGCTCCAGGAAGGCCATGGCATTGAGGTGGGGTACGGCCATGGCGTCCCGCTTCAACGCGGGGAATTGGGGAGCCTGCTCCGGCGTGAGCAAGTGCCGAAGGTGGCGGAAGGGATCCCCCTGGCGACTGTGGACCAGGGTGTTCCAAAGGTCGAACACGATGGCGCGGATCATGGGGTGGTCTCCTGGGCGCGGGAGGCCTTGAAGGGGATCTCCAGCGGAATCCCAAGCACCTCCACCGTGAGCATCCCCTCCATCTGCCAAGTTCCCTTTCCCGATTTAAGAAGCAAGGAACGAAGCGGGTCCCACACATTCTTGACATCCTGGTAAGCGAAAAACAGGTCCACGCCCAGCGTGCCCCTGCCCATGGGCTCCAAGGCCACCCCCTTCTGGAGGGCGGCCTCCCCAATGCGATGGCGCACGCCAGTCGTTTCGAGCCAGATCACGCCTTTGGCGCCCAGAACGGGGAGTCGCGTGGGAGAGGGGTTCTCCACGCCAAGGACCAGGTGCAATTTGAGTCCTGAGCGGTCCAAGGGGAAGCGAACCTCCAGGCTGGGGTGAACCCGATCAATGCCGATGCGCAGTTGCTGCGCCGCCATTCGGTAGGCTGCCACGGGATCCCGAAGGGCCGCGCAGCCCGTGCCGAGCAGAACGGAAATGGCCAGCAGGATCCGTCGCATCAGTTCCCCCGGTGGATGACGCCATTGTCGCTGGTTTCATAGACCTCGATCTGGACAAGGCCTGGCAGATGGGGGGCCAGCTGATCCCAGATCCAGGCCGCAATATTTTCCGCGGTGGAGAGGGGGATGAGGTCATTCAGGAAACGGTGGTCGAGGCGATCCACCACCTGGGCATGGACGATGCGGGAAAGGTCATCGAAGTCGATGATCATGCCCGTGACGGGGTCCACCGGACCTTCGATGAGCACGAAGAGCTTGTAGCTGTGCCCATGGGGGTTCCGGCACTTGCCCGGGTGGTTGTAGATGAAGTGGGCGGATTCGAAACGGTATTCCTTGCGCAGGATCATGGGGTCCCCAGGGTTGCCGCGACAGGCGGTCGCCACGGTCGATTCAAGTCTATTGGATCCCGTTTCCCCCCGTGCGTGACCCGAAAAGCAAGCGGAGCGGCCAGGGCCGCTCCGCAACAGGCTTAGGTGTTTCCGTTAGCGACCCAGGGCGGGGCTGCGCAGGTTCAGGCCCATGCGCTGCAGATCCATGACCTGCCCCGCCAGGCGGACGTAGAAGAGGGACTGCAGGTCCTCGCGGCCCTTCTTGTCGGCGCCCACAGGCGGCACCGCACCGGTGACCCGGGCGCCCTTGCTCCAGGTAATGTTGAAGTCCCAACCGATGACGCCGACCTTGGCCTTCATCTCGCCTCCGAGGGAATTCATCAGGCCGTCGGAGCCGTAGCTCACCCGCAGGGACATGGGGCCTTCCATGCCCTTGCTCTGGTTGTCGAAGGTCACGCCCTGAAGGCGATTTTCCTTGGTGTAGCTGAAGGTCATGAAGGCCTTCACGCCCTGGGCCTCGTTGTTGAAGAAGGCCTTCTGGGGGAGCTTGGTGGTGCGGTCGTAGGTGATTTCCAGCCGACCGCGTTTCCAGAAGTCCAGGGTGTCGCTCACGCTCTGTTCCCGCTTCTTGGGGTCGTAGGCCCCGGTGGGCGAGGTGAAGACAAGGGTCTGGAGGTTGCCCTCGGGGGTGCCCATGCTGGCCTTGAAGACGCTGCTGTCGGTGTAGACGCTGGAGATGTCCAGGACACTGCGGCGGAACCAGGTCATGAAGGTCAGGGGAGCATCGGGCTCCGGGGGATCGATGCGGGTGGTGTAGGCATTGATATCCTTGATGTACCAGAATCCCCGGTTGCCCGTGCGGTGGTAGCGCATCTGCCCGGAATCACCGGAGAACTCAAGGCTGCAGTCGCCATTGGCGAGGTACATCCCCTTCAAGCCAAGGTTGGCTCGACCGCTTTTGGTAAGGCCGGCCTTGACGGTTCCTTGGCTGGCCTGTTCGATCTTGGCGTTCACGGCACTGGCGCTGAGGTTGATGGACAGGGAGCCTGAGATGTCCATGGCGTTGACGCCCTGATAGGGTTTGCCGAACCAGGCACTGTCTACGGTATCCATGACTTCGCCGAAGGCCTTCTTCACGGAGGCGACTTCAGGGGTGTCCTTGGGAGTGGCCTTGGCGGGCGCCTTCTGGGCCCAGGCCGTGGTGGCGAAGGTCAGGGCGGCAAGGGTCACGAGGGTTGTGCTTCGGATCTGCATAGGTGAGTTGCTCCTGGTATCAGGTCGTGTGAGGGGATTCCGTTGTTGGTTCCCGTTTTCGGCGATGGAAGCAGGCCTTGCAGGTCGCCTTGGTGGGATCGCTGGGCATGAAATCCAGGTAGTCCGTAACCCCGCACTCGATGCACTGGATCTGGATGAGGATCTGGGTCTCCCCTTTGCGAACCGGCTTGCGGGCAAAGCGCTTTTTGTAGCACGCCGGACAGAGGAAGTACTTCTGCTCGGCTTCAAGGGCAAAAGAGCGGCCACAGTCGGCGCAAAGCTTCTCCCTCAGGCTTTGGCTGGGTTCAGAATCCCGTTTCTGGACCCTAATTGGGCCAAGGGCGGGGGCAGTGTCACCTGCGGGTTTAGGGCGGGAGGCGTTCATGTTGTGTTTCGCACCAGAGGGGAAGGTTAACACGCGCCCAAGGAAGTCAGAACGGATGGTCTTTGAGAGGGGAGGAGATTCGGGCTGAAGTCCGGGAGCGCACCCGGGGGGCTTCCCCTTCACCCCAGCCCAGGCGTGCTTCGCCCCTGACGGGGAAGACGGGGGGGGCCGTTTGGCGTAGGGTGGGTCCCACGAGCGTGCCGCTTCCTATGCCTCCCCGTCCTCCCTTCCGTGTTTCGCCTTGGTATTTCGTGGCGTGGTTCGGGCTCTGCGTGTACACGGCCCTGGGGGACCGGCTGTACCCGGCCTTGATTCCTTTCTGGGACTGCCTACTGCTGAACCTGGCCCAGCTGGCGCCTCTGCTGGGGGCCGGCATTATGCTGCTCTGGTTGGCGGACCGGCTGCCGGTGGAACGCTGGTCCCAGGTGGGGCGCATCGGGGTGCATGTCGGTACGGCCTTGGTGCTGTGCGGGTTATGCGTGGCTGGGGCCTTCCAGATCCTGGCGTGGATCCACCCCAGGAATTCCTGGATCTGCGAGTTTGGCTTCACCCGGGGCATGCTCTACTTCGGTTTCAAGTGGTACCACATGTATTTCCTGGAACTGGCGGCCTTCACCTGCGTGTACCACTGGCAGCAGACCAGTGCCCGGTTGCGCATGCGGGAGCTGGAGGCGGTCCAGCTGGAGAACCGCTTTGCCCAGGCCCAGAACCGGGCCCTCCGCTGGCAGTTGCAGCCCCACTTCCTGTTCAACACCCTGAATTCGGTGGCGGCCCTCATCCCCACGGATCCCGAGGGTGCGGACCGCATGGTGGGCTGTCTGGGGGATTTCCTCCGGCTCTCCCTGGTGGAGGAACCCCGCCCCCAGGTGAGCCTGCGCCAGGAGCTCGCGCTCCTCCAGGCCTTCCTGTGCATTGAGGAGGTTCGTTTCGGAGACCGTCTCAAGGTGCATTTTGAGGTCCCCCGGGAACTGCAGACGCGACTGGTGCCCAACCTCATTCTGCAACCCCTGGTGGAGAATGCCCTGAAGCATG
>CAZPUI010000227.1:0-4450 GCA_964589695.1 uncultured Solibacteraceae bacterium
CCGATGCCCAGCAGGAAGATGCAGGCCAGGAGCAAGGCGAAGGGCGGGTTGAGGAAGGCGGGTACCCCCGTGGCCACGGTGTTGAGGGCCAGACCCAGGACGAGGACCTTCTTCTTGCCCAAGCGGGCTGCCAGCACACCCCCGGGCACACTGAAGATGGCGAAGGCGATGAAGACGAAGAAGGGCATGAGGGCCGCCATGACCGGGTTCTTGTTCACCTGGTCGGAGAGCGGGCCCATGGCGTCCGCCACGCCCATGAGGAGGAAGGCCAGGAAGATGGGCAGGGTACGTAGGTTCACGTTAGGCTCCGGTATGTTTTGATCAAATCATAACAGCGGCGTCGGGCGAACGGACTCCGGAAAAGGGCGGCCTATCCCCCAAGGGCAAGCAAGGTGGGACATTCGGGAGTCAGACCATCATCTTGACAGCTGACAGAGACGAGATCTTTGAGGATGGCTTCCAGAACTCTGGCCGTGGATTCGAGGCTGCATTGATTGGGGTTCAGGAAGACCATGCGAGGCTCTGCCGAAAGAAGGCTTCCACCGTTTCCCCCTCTCGGGTCTTTGCATGAGGCGCGGAGCGGATCCTACTGGAGGAAGTCTTCAAGGATGACAGCGACGTTGAGGACCTCTAGAATCCCGATTTTGTCCCTGATGCCACTCCGGAGCACCGCGTGATCACCCGCATCGAACTCGTGAACTACATGTCCCATGGGCACACGGTGATCGAACCGGCGGAGGGGCTGACGGTGCTGGTAGGCCCCAACAACTGCGGCAAGTCGGCGGTGGCCGATGCCCTGCGCACGGTCTGCGGGTTCAACCGCGGTGACTACATGGTGCGCCATGGCGAACGGCACGCCTCCGTCACTGTGGAGACCTCCGAAGGGCACAGGGTGACTTGGTCGCGGAATCGGGACACGGTCTCCTGGAAGATCGACGACCGGGAGGTGCACCGTGAGATGCCGGACGATTTGCACGAAAAGCTCCGCCTGCCCCTGGTGAGCCCGGAGGGTTCCAGCCACGAATTCTCCGTGCACATCGCCGACCAGAAGCAGCCGCTCTTCCTGCTAGGGATGCCGCCTTCCGCCCCGGCCGTGTTCTTTGCCAGCGCGTCCGATGCCCGCCACTTCATCACCATGCGCCAGGCACACAAGCAGCGCACCCAGTCCCTCAAGGACGAACGCAAGCGCGTAATGGCCGAACTGGAGCGGGTGGACAAGGTCCTCGCAATCCTGGAACCGGTGCCGGAGCTGGAAACGGTCCTCGAAGGTCTGGAAGCGGCTTGTGCCCATCTCAACAGGGCCCTGGAGGAGGGCGAACGCCTATGGGCGCGCAGCGAGGCCCTGGATGCTGCCGGTCGGGTCGTTCGGGATCTGGACCGGGAGCACGCGGTGCTGGGCCGTCTCCAGGCACCTCCCGCGCTGGTGGACACGGCACCTCTGGAAGACCTGCTGCGTGCCATGGCTTCGGAACGGCACACCGAGGGCCAGCAGGCGGCTCAGGTCGGTGCCCTGGCACCGCTCCAGGCTCCGCCCCGACTGCAGCCTACAGAAGGGTTGGAGGCGCTGGTACAGGCCCAGAAGCTGGAACGGCGCCAGGAGGCTCTGGCTGCGGCCCAGACCCAGGCCTTGCAGGTTCTGAAGCCCATCCCTGCGTTACCCGATCCAATGCCCCTGGCGCATCTCTGCGGCCAGATCCGCGCAGGGCAGGACGACGCACACCACCTGGAAACGCGGCTCCGGCACCTGGAGGGTTTGGTTGCCCCACCCCACCTGTCCGATCCCGAACCTCTTGGGGATCTGGTGAACCAGATCCATGAAGTCCGCCAGCGGTTCGAAGGCGAGGCCGCACGCGTGCGTCTGCTGGAAGGCCTGCGTGAGGTGCCCTGTCCTTCGGATGTGGCACCGCTGGTCTCGCTCCTGCACGATGCGGACACGGCTTTGTCTGGCCTTGTGGACCTCGAACAACAGCAGCTGGCCCTGGAGGCCGAACACCGCGCCCTGAACCAGGAAATCCAGGACTGGCTGGCCCGGCACGGCGCCTGTCCCACCTGCGGCCAGGCGCTGAATGAGCAGATCTTTACCGGCGGAGGCGCCCATGGCCACTGAGTATGGCGGCCTCCTCTTCATTGGCGATCCCCACCTGGCCAGCCTGACGCCGGGCTTTCGCAAGGATGAATTTCCCCAGACCTCGCTGGGCAAGCTGCGCCACAGCCTGGACTACGCTCGGCAGGAGCGCCTGCTGCCGGTCATCCTGGGGGACCTCTTCCATGTGCCGCGGGACAACGCCAACTGGCTCCTGGGCGACCTCATCTCCCTCCTGGGTGCCCAGGAGGTGGTGGGGATCCATGGCAATCACGACACCAAGGAGAATGTGCTTCTGGATCACGACAGTTTCTCTGTCCTGGAGAAGGCTCGGGTCCTTCGCATCGTGGACGAGGCCAATCCCTGGCGGGGCCGGATGAACGGTCGGGCGGTGGTGCTGGGTGGAAGCTGCTGGGGACAGCCCTTGCCCGAGCGGTGGGATCAGGATCCCGGGGCCCTGGTCTTCTGGATCACCCATCACAACCTGAAGGTCCCTGGCTACGACATGGGATACCTGCGGCCCCAGGAACTGCCGGGCATCCATGTGCTGGTGAACGGCCACATCCACCGCTGCCTGGAGCCCGTGGTGTGTGGGGCCTCCACCTGGCTCACACCGGGCAACATCACGCGGGTGAGCCGCTCCGATGCTTCCCGCGAACACCAGCCCTCCGTGCTGCGGGTCGACGTGAATGCGTCGGCTTGGACTCCGAGCCGAATCCCCGTGCCCCACGCGCCCTTCGAGAAGGTCTTCCACGCAGAATTGGTGCCGGAGACTCATCCGGGCGAGGCCCGTTCCTCCTTCATCGAGGGACTCAGCGAGTTGGAAGCGCTGAGAACGGCCGAGGGCGCAGGTTTTACGACCTTCCTTGAAAGAAATCTGTCCCAGTTTGCCCCTGACGTCCAGGCGGCCATTTGGGACCTTTGGAACGAGGTGAACCCCCATGGCTAGAGGCACGACCCCTGATGCGGCCGTCGGCGAGATGGACAGGCTTCGCAAGCGCTACGAGGACCTTTCCCGTAAGAAGACGGTGTGCGAGACGAACCTGGAAAACGCCCGCCGGAACCTGGAGGGCCTCCGGGCCCAGGCCCGTGAGCAGTACGGCACCGATGACCTGGAGGCCCTGCGTGCTCAGCTGGAGGAGATGAAGGCCGAGAACCAGCGGCTGCAGGACGAGTACCGCAGCTCGCTCGAGGCCATCGAGGCCAACCTGAAGGACGTGGATCAAGCCTGCCAGGCGGAGATCTGATCTTTGATGCCCGCCCCCAAGCCTCCCACCGTGGCCCGACAGCTCCTGATCCGGCTCCAGGAGCGGCGGGAGTCCCGCTTGCGCGACCAGGCCAGGCTGCGGGAGGTGCTAGCGACGTTGGAGCAGGGCATCCGACTCGCGCCCGCCGTGGGTGAGGCGATCGAGGCGCTTCAGGGGGAGTTGTTCCGCGCCCTCACGTCGTCTTTGGAGAAGAACCTCAGCACGGCCCTTCAGGAAGTGTTGGAGCAGCCCATCGTCTTTCGGGCCAAGCCCGAGGTGCGCCGCAACCAGATCGAAATCGACTTCTCCATCGAACGCTCTGGCCAAGCCGAGGACATCATGAAGGGGCAGGGCGGTTCTGTGGCCAATGTCCTCTCCGTGGGCCTGCGGATCTTTGCCCTCACCACCCTGGACCCCAAACGCCACCGCCGCTTCCTCCTGCTCGACGAGCCCGACTGCTGGTTGAGGCCCGACCTCGTGCCGCTCCTGGTGAAGATTGTCCACGACGCGGGCCGGGCGCTGGGCTTCCAGGTCCTGCTGATCAGCCATCACGACATCGCCACGGTGCGAAAGTACGCCGATCGCATCTATGTCTTCCGGCCTGAAGGCGCAAGCGGTGTGCATGTAACTCGGGAAGATGCGGGGATGGACTTCGAAAAAGGCTGAGTGAAGACGAGCCATCCGCCTTCGGCGGCACGCTGCGGACGCATGCGTCCTTCGCTTGGCCAAGCACGCCCATTGCCGATCGGTGGTCCGATTCCACGCGCGCCAGAAAATGAAAAGGGCCTCCTGGGTCGGCCCTGGTCCAGTTGGTTGGCGCGAGTGGAATCCCTTCCAGGGCGCGGCATCCGTTGCGCACGGGACTCGCCTGCGGCGACCGCTCCGCACGCATGCGTGCTCCGCTGTCCCTACCTGCGCACGGCTGCCGATTCGATTCCACTCGCGCCAGAATACGAAAAGGGCCTCCTGGGTCGGCCCTGGTCCAGTTGGTTGGCGCGAGTGGAATCGAACCAGGTTCGCTGCGCTCACCGCCGCGGCACTGGCTGTGCTTTGCCATCCGCCTTCGGCGGCACGCTGCGGACGCATGCGTCCTTCGCTTGGCCAAGCACGCCATTGCCGA
>CAZPUI010000227.1:4550-7996 GCA_964589695.1 uncultured Solibacteraceae bacterium
GGCGGCACGCTGCGGACGCATGCGTCCTTCGCTTGGCCAAGCACGCCATTGCCGACCCCTACCGTGTCAAGGTAGGGAAAAGCGTAAAATTGGCGAAAAACGTCCTGTTTTCATTTGTTGGATTTGTTGAAAATAGGCAAACATAGCGAATTTTATTCCTCTTGTGTTCACCCCCCTCCAGGGATATGTTTTGGACACGGTTTGGACACAGGCCGAGGTAGGGGGTGTAAATCATGGTTCGGACGAAGCGAAGTGAGAATCTGGAAACTCGCTCTTCTCGGCTTGAACTGACCGCGGGGAAGAGGCATCAGACCCAGCTATCCGTTGGGCGATACCTGGCCTATCGGTGGTCTGGAAAAGCTAATGTTTCTGGCTCCTGGCTTGCCCGATGGAATGATCCCATCACCAAACAGGAGAGACAGGCACGCCTCGGGCAGGCAGATGACTTTGATCTTCCAGATGGAAAACGTTTTCTAACATGGAAACAGGCCCTTGCCGTTGCAGAAGACTGGTTCGAGAAGCAGGACGCCTCCGCCCATTTCCAGGCCACGGGAGAACCTGTCTCAACAGGTCCTTACACCGTGTCCCACGCCATGGCCGACTATCTGAGGGATGCAGAACGCCGGGGAGTGAAGGGCATCAAGATCATGACGTTGACCAGTGCTGCTCATATCACTCCCGCTCTTGGTGATATTGAAGTTTCCAAGCTCACCAAGCCCAAGATCGAGGATTGGCTTCACTCTCTAGCGGAAGCCCCCCGCCGCAGGACTGGGAGGCCACGAGGAGAGGGGGACGAGGTTGAGCACCTTGCCGCCCCCGCGACTGAAGACGAAAAGCGAGCCAGGAAGGACACGGCCAACAGGATTTTGACTAACCTCCGCTCTGCTCTGAACCTTGCCCATGCAAACGGAAAAGTGAACGGCCCAGCGCCATGGAGGAACGTTGAACGGTTCCAGAATGTGGGCGCGGCGCGTGTCCGGTTCCTGTCAGTGGAGGAACAGCGCCGATTGGTGAACGTCTGCCCTGCCGGATTCAAGGAGCTGGTTCAGGCCGCCCTATACACCGGATGCCGCTATGGGGAGCTGACCCGCTTGACCGTGCGAGATTTCAACGCCAAGGCCGGAAGCCTCTTCATCGAGATCAGTAAGAGTGGCAAATCCCGCCATATTACGCTGACCCAGGAAGGTATCGACTGGTTCAAGGCCATGGTGGCGGGGAAACCCTCAGGATCGCTTCTCTTCACCCGCCCAAACGCCAAAGGAACAGAGCGGAAGGGCATGTCCAATCCCTTCGCATGGGCACCCCATGACCAGAAAAAGGCCATGCTCTGGGCTTGTGAGGCCGCGAAGATCGAGGCCATCGGTTTTCATGAGTTGCGCCATACCTACGCCAGCGGGCTTGTGAATGCCGGTGTGCCCCTGGCCTTCGTGGCTGCCCAGTTGGGCCACGCGGATACAGCCATGGTGGAAAAGCACTATGGGCACCTGTGCCCCACGGCGAAGGCGGAAGCTATCCGCAAGCTCGCCCCAGCCCTGGGCATTAGCGAAGCGCCAAAGGTGAAGGCATTGAAGCTCGAGAACGCCTAGAATTTCCCATCGGCGCGGCTAGGTTTGGCCACCAAAAGTTCCGCCCCCGCACGGAACCTGCCGCGCCGCCCTGTTGTTATGCGGGACTCCTGGCGGGGGGGATGTTGTGCAGAACCAATTAGACGTGTCGGCCTGGCTCGTGGGGTTGTGGAAGGTGCGCTGCGAAGCGTACCAGGACGAGGCAGAGAGGCTCAACCAGGATCATGTCGAAGAGGTGTCTTTTTTCCTCTCAGGACTCGGTATGACCGATGAGGATGCGGCAGTTATCGGGCGGGGACTCGCGGCACGGCATCTGAATCGCCTGGACCAGAGTGGGAGAATCCAAAGAAAATCACAAATTCGCCTTGAAGCGGAGCGGGTAATGAAAGCCGCACGTGAACTGCGGAACGCTCTGAACGATCTGTCGCTTCCGATGCGTAATTGCCTTTGTAGGATCCTTCTCGACCCTCGTCTCTCTCGTCCGGACTCCGGTCGGCACCAGGGGCGAAGACTGATTGGCATTCCGAAGATGGACCCTTGGGACAGAAGCATCTTTGCGGTCTTCACACCCGCCTGGGAGCAGGGGGTGCGGCAACTGGAGGATGCCGCGGCAAAGGTCTTGGAGAGAACACCCCGAGACAAGGGAGGGCGGTCTCCTCGCCTGAAAGACCCGACATACATGATTGAGCAGGAAGACCTGGCATTGGAGTGTCGAGAACTGCTCAAATTCTTGGGAGTCTCGGCGAGTTCTCACCGGGATGGCAAACTTGTCGAATTAGTCAAACTAACCCACTTGGCAGCAACGGCTTCGACTGAAGCAAAAGGTGTCTTTGATGGTAGCAGGGCGGAGGATGCTGTAGAGAGTGTTCCAAAACGAGAAAGGGAATATCTCAACTTAATACCTCCTTTAGATGGTAACTTCCCCCCTTTTCGATGAGGTTCGCAGGTGTGACGAATACGATTCCTTACCCATCCTTGTGAACACTGGCGGATGATCCGCCAACGATCACAAGGAGAATCGAGAATGAATAGGATCAACTCCGAACCGAGGAAGCAGGAACCACCAGCGTTTCCACCGCTGCTGGTGAGCGTCGACGATGCTGCGCAAGCCTTGAGTGTCTCGCGCTCATTCCTATATGAGCTGATGGCCCGCGGCGATCTCCCCTGGGTTAAGTGCGGGAAACGCCGTCTCATCACCGCGGAGGGGCTCCGGGAGTTCGCGAGTCGCCTTTCTCCGGGACCGGAGGCCGCATGAACGAGGGCCAGCGGGAAAGCGTCGCGGGGCGCCAACGGTTCTATTTCAATCCGAATGCTTCTGACTGTGATTTCATCCCTGCCCCCCCGGCGGGGGTGATCCCATGAGTGCCCAGCCGATCCTGCCTGCCGTGGCTGTCGCGCTGGCACTGGAGGGCCTGGACAAGCTGAAAGCCCTTGAACGCCTGCCGAGCCCCGAGGCCCTGCTCGAACACCTGCAAACAAGGAACGCTGAATTCGACCTCCTTGCCGGTGTTGCCGGAGCCTACCTTCATACCCGGGGGTTGATCGGGGGCTGCAATGAGTGAGCTTAGAGAGCGGATGGAAGACCAGACCATCCCCTATCTGGCTTGCCTTTCTGGATGCAGTCGAGAGGATGCGCGGAGCATCACGGCGCACTGGCAGACATGCACCGATGGGACCAAGCCGCATCCCGACCCGCTGGCGAAACATTGGGCACAGAAAATTGAACAAGCCGCACCCGAGTTGGAGCGCCTGAACCAGGCCGGTGGGGGTATCTTTGTGACCGTGAACGCCACGGATGGGCGGGGCCGCCCGCAGGAGCACCTCCTTTCCATTCGCCGCTGGCACGGGGCCGTTGATGCCAAGGAAGACGTTGGATCCCTC
>CAZPUI010000228.1:0-7955 GCA_964589695.1 uncultured Solibacteraceae bacterium
CCGTCCTCGTCCGTCATGTCGGGCTTGGCGTAAATGGCGTCCCGGGCCTCCAGGGCCTCCCACAGGGGCCGGTGGCCCATGATCACGGTGTCGATGACCCGGAAGGAATCGAAGGCGAACTGGTCCTGGCGCAGGATGCCCGTGCGCTTGGGGCGCTGGAGGGTGCCCATCTGGGCCTCCAGTTCGCCGGAGAGTACCCGCATGAGGGTGGACTTACCGGAGCCATTGGGCCCCGTGAGGCCGTAGCGGCGGCCGGGATGGAAGGTGGTGGTGACATCCTCGAAGAGGATCTTTCCCCCGAAGCGCATGGTGACGTTTTGGACTGCAAGCATGGAATCTCCCGAACCGACCATGGTACCGCGGAGGGACGCGCGAACCGAGGGCGAAATCTGGAGCGGTCACGGGTCCCCTCGCTTGACGAGGCATCATGCGGGCGGTAGGTTAGCGGCGCTCGCCCCCCCTTTTCGCCCCCCGTGGGCCCTTCCTTGGAGCCAAACATGGTGCGCTGCCTCCGCCCCCTGACACCCCTCATTACCCTTCTGGTGGCCGGTGGGGTCCATGCCCAGGCCCCGGTGGCCAGGGGCAAGGCCCCCAAGGTGGAGGCCGCGTCCGAGCCAGGCCATCTCAAGGCCCTGGAGCGTCTGAAGTTCCGGGAGATCGGCCCCACCACCATGGGGGGGCGCATCGGTGACCTTGCGGTGGTGGAATCCAATCCTTCCACGGTCTACATGGGGACCGCCTCCGGGGGGATCTTCCGAACCCTCAATGCCGGCACCACCTGGAGTCCCGTCTTCGCAAAGGAAGAGGTCAGCACCATCGGGGATATGGCCCTGGCCCCTTCGGATCCCATGATCCTGTGGGTCGGCACGGGAGAGGCCAACAATCGCCAGAGCTCCAGCTGGGGGAATGGTGTGTACAAGAGCACGGATGGGGGGATCACCTGGAAGCACATGGGGCTCCGGGAAACCCAGGCCATCGGCCGCATCCTCATCCACCCCACCCAGCCGGACACCGTCTATGTGGCCGCCGTGGGCTCCCTGTGGGGGCCAGGCAAGGACCGGGGGCTCTACAAGACCACGGACGGCGGCCTGACCTGGAAGCAGGTGCTCCAGGTGAGCGAGCACACGGGCATCACGGAGGTGGTGATGGACCCCGGCAGCCCCCATGTGCTCTACGCAGCGGCCTACCAGCGCCGAAGGACGGTGTTCGGTTTCAATGGCAGCGGACCCGAAAGCATGCTTTACAAGAGCACGGACGGGGGGGCCACCTGGAAGAAGCTGGAGGTGGGACTGCCCTGGGATCCCAAGCCCGCCCCGACCCGGCCCACGGGTGCGGCGGGGGGACCGCCGCCCGAAGTGGCAGCGATGTTCGGCCTCACGGCTCCCCCGGCTGCCCCTTCGGAGACGCCGAAGCTGGAGGAGGCCGCCCGTACCGAGACCGGGCGTATGGGCCTTGCGGTCTACCGCAGGGATCCCCGCATCCTGTACGCGCTGGTGGAACACGCCCAGGGGGGCATCTTCCGCAGCGAGGACCGGGGCGAGACGTGGAAGCGCATGAGCGACACGAACCCGCGGCCCATGTACTACAGCAAGGTGATCATCGACCCCAACAACGACCAGCGCATCTGGGTTCTGGGGGCGCAGCTCTTCTATAGCGAGGATGGGGGCAAGACCTTCAGCACGGAATTCGGGGGGCGCATCCACGGGGATCACCATGCCCTGTGGATCAATCCCGCCAACTCGGACCACATGATCATGGCCGGAGACGGGGGCATCGAGTGGAGCTGGGACCGGGGCCGCACCTGGGATTTCGTCAACAATGTGCCCCTGGGTCAGTTCTACGAAGTGGGGGTGGACATGCGCCAGCCCTACTGGATCTACGGCGGCCTTCAGGACAACAACACCTGGGGTGGCCCTTCCATGTCCTTCAATCCCCGGGGAATTTCCTCGGAGCAGTGGGTGACCGTGGGGGGCGGGGACGGGTTTTATGCCCAGGTGGACCCCACGGACCCCAACACGGTGTACGCCGAAAGCCAGGATGGCAACCTGTTGCGCCGGGACATGGTGACAGGGGAACAGCGGTCCATTCGGCCCATGCCCGGGGAAGGGGAACCCGCCTATCGTTTCCAGTGGAACAGCCCCATCCTCATCAGCGCCTTTGATGCGAAGACGATCTATTACGGTGGAAACTTCGTCTTCAGGAGCCCGGATCGGGGGGATTCCTGGGTGAAAGTGAGCCCTGACCTCACGGGGGGCGTGGACCGCAACACCCTGGCCATCATGGGCAAGGTGCCGGACAAGTACACACGGTCCCGGCATGACGGCGTGCAGAACTGGCCCGCCATCACCTCCCTGGCCGAATCGCCCCTGGATGCCAAGGTGCTTTGGGCAGGCACGGACGATGGGCATCTTCAGGTCACCCGGGATGGTGGTCAAACCTGGAAGAACGTCATGGAGAAAGTTCCGGGGGTTCCCAAGGGTACCTACGTGAGCCGGGTCATCGCCTCCAGGTCGGGGGCGGGCTCCGCCTACGTGACCTTCGATGGGCATCGGAACGGGGATTTCGCCATCTATGCCTATGCCACCACCGATTTCGGCGAGTCCTGGAAGCGCATCACCCAGGGCATTCCAGAAACCAAGGGTGTGCTGAACGTGATTCGGGAACACCCGAAGAACCCCGCGCTGCTTCTGGCGGGGGGTGAACAGGGGCTCTACGCCAGCTTCAATCGCGGCGAGCGATGGATGCCCCTGAAGCTCAACCTGCCCACGGTGCCCGTGGACGATATCTGCATCCACCCCAGGGACAACGACCTCATCCTGGGCACCCATGGCCGCTCCCTGTGGGTGTTGGACGACATGGCCCCTCTGGCGGAACTGAACGAGCAGGTGCTGGCCTCCCCTGTCCATCTCTTCACCCCCCGGCCCGCCATCCAGTGGCGCTTGTGGGCCAATTCGGGGTCCACGGGCAACAAGGTCTTCTTCGGGGAAAATCCGCCCCAGGGGGCCATATTCAATGTCTATCTGAAGGAGAAGCCCGCGGAGGGTGCGTCGGTGCGTCTCGCCATCCAGGACAAGGAAGGTCGGACCCTCCGAAACCTGACCGTCCCTGGCGAACCCGGTATCCACCGGGTGGTCTGGGATACGCGGCTGGAGGTCCCCGGCATGCCCTCGGCACGGGCGGGTGAAGGTCGTGGGGGGGGAGGCATGGGGGCCTTCGGGGGCGGGGGACCCCGGGTGGAACCTGGCGAGTACCTCGTGAAGGTCACGGCGGGTTCCGCCACGGCGTCGGGCACCGTGAAGGTGCTGGAGGATCCCCGTATCGTGCTCTCGGCTGAGGACCGGGCGGCCCGTGGGGCCCTTGTCCAGCGCCTCATGCCGAAACTCGGGCCCATCACCCTGGCCACCCGCACCCTGACCCAGCTCCGGACCGCACTGGTGGCGGAGATGGAGGGCTGGAAACGCCCCGGGACCCGGGTGGCTGAACCGGTGCAGAAGGCCGCCGAGGCCCTGCTGAAGAAGGTGGACGAACTCTACCCCAGCTTTGGCACCCCTCCTTCCGAGGCCCGGGGGCTGGGAGACGCAGGGCCGGCCCTGGTGGAACGTCCCACACCCATCCCCCAGCGTCTGCAGAGGCTGTACGGCGCGGTGGCCAACCAGAATTCCCGGCCCACGGCCTGGCAAGTCCAGGAGGCGGACCTGCTGCTGTCGAAGGTGGATGACCTCGCGGGTTCCGTGCGCAAGCTCTATGAGGAGCTTGGAGCCCTCAACAAGCTCATGAACGACTCCGGAGTGCCCCACATCCAGGTTCAACTGGAAGGCATGGCCGGAGGGCGCCGTCGCCAGGAGGAGGGTCTCTCGGAGCGATGAGCCTGCGTGGGCCTGGTTCCCGTCCCAGGGATGGGTACCAGGCCCTCGAGGCCCCTGGGAGGTGAGTCCCAAACGCAACGCGGCCTCCCGAAGGAGGCCGCGTCATTGCGAGGGAACGATGATTACAGCTTGGTCACGTTCATGGCCTGGGGGCCCTTCTGGCCCTGGCCCACGTTGAAGCTGACGCGCTGGTTCTCTTCCAGGGTGCGGAAACCCTTGGCTTCGATTGCGGAGTGGTGAACGAAAAGGTCCTGACCGCCATCGTCTGGGGTGATGAATCCGAACCCCTTCTCAGCGTTGAACCACTTCACGGTGCCTTGAGCCATGACGACTTCCTGTAGTAACTAGTCCTGGACGTGTGATCGCATCGAGCCTTCCAGGCAAGGATCGAAGCTGTGAGTTCTCCCGCGGCTGCGAGTTAAAGAAAAGTATGCACCCGATATCTTCAGGCGTGGTGGAGATTCTCAGGGAAAGTTTTCCGGGGCCGATAGGCAGGGGAGGGGAGATCTTCATGGGCGCACGTGTGCCTGGACGAGGGGTCCCATCCTGGGGGTTGGGATGGAGGGTGTCCCTCTGGCTCGCCCTGATCCTCCTTCTGATCCTGGCGGTGGTCCATGCGGCCCATCGGGAACAGCGTGTGGGGGCCTTGAACCAGGCGAAGGCAGCCTTCCAGCGCGACCTGGTGTACCGGCGCTGGGCTGCGGAGCAGGGGGGGGTCTATGTTCCCACGAGCGATTTGATCCCCCCCAACCCCCTGCTCAAGGGGCTTCCCCACCGCGACATCACCACCCGGCAGGGACAGACACTAACCCTGCTTAACCCTGCCTACATGACCCGACTTGTCCATGAATTCGGGCAGCGGGAATACGGGCTGTTGGCACGGATCACCAGCCTCAAGCCCCTCCGACCTGGCAATGCTCCGGACGCCTGGGAAAACAGCGTTCTCCAGCGCTTCGAAAAGGGGGAGCGGGAGCATTGGGAGGTGTCCAATTTTGCGGGTCAACCCCATCTGCGCTTCATGGGTGCCTTTCTGGTGGACACCTCCTGTCTCAAATGCCATTCGAACCAGGGGTACCAGGTGGGGCAGGTGCGTGGTGGCCTGTCCGTGGCCGTGCCCTTGGGACCCCATCCCTTGCTGGATGCTTTCCGGACCGTCCGTCTCCCTTTGCTGGGCCTTGGCCTTATGGGAGGGCTTGGCCTTTGGTTCATCCTGGCGGCCTGGCGCCGGGAGTGCCGCGCCCAAGCCGCCCAGGAAGCCGCCCAAGCGGAGGCCGAGGCAAGCCAGCGTTTTCACAAGTCCCTCACCGATCTTCTCCCCATCCAGCTCTTCCGCCTCGATCGCGAGGGCCGGTTCACCTATGGCAACCCCGCCTTCTTGAAGGCCATGGGACTGGATGCGGAGACCCTTTGGGGGCGCGCGGCGCAGGAGGTGCTGGGGGACCTTCCAGAGGCCGTGGCAGACGCCAAGGCTGTGCTGGAAGGCGAGACCCGACGGCGGACCCTCATGCTCCCAGGAAAGGATCAGGGCCCTGAGGTCGCGCTGGAGATCATCCAGGCCCCGGTGACGAACTACCAAGGCTCGGTGGTGGAAATCCAGTGCCTGGCCTGGGATGTGACCGAACAGCAGAAGCTTCAGGCCCAGGAGCGCAGGGAAGCGGAGCGGTTCCGCACCCTCATCCAGGCGAGCCAGGATGGTTTCTGGCTCGTTTCGGAGGACGGGCACATCCTCGATGTCAATGATGCCTACCTGCGCATGACAGGGTTTACCCGCAGGAGCCTTTTGGGGCAGCCGATCCTGGCCTTGGATGGCCGGGAGGGCCCGGAGGTATTCGCTGCCCACTTGTCTCGGGTTCAGGCGGAGGGACGAGACCGTTTCGAGACGCTGCATCGCACGGAATCGGGCCAGCTTCTGGACGTGGAGGTGAGCGTCAGCGTGGTGCCTGACTCCGGACTCCTGGTCTGTTTCATCCGGAACATCAGTCGGGAAAAGCGGCTCAGGGGACTGCTTCATGTGTTGGCGGAGGTGCGGGTGGGGGCCGATGGAAGGGGCTACTTCACCTCCCTGGCCCAGGCCCTGGCCCGGGCGGTTGGGGCCGATTTCATCCTGGTGGGCGAGATGTCCGGCGAGGACCGTATTCAGACCCTGACGGTGGTGGAGAATGGGCAGGTCCGGAGCAATTTCCAGTACGACTTGGTGGGCAGTCCATGCGAGCGTGCCCTCCAGCAGGGGCTCTGCATCATCCGCGACCGGGTCGCGGATCGCTTCCCGGAGGATCTGCTCCTGGGGGAATTGGGCATTCGGGCCTACGTGGGGATCCCCCTCATGGATTCCCAGGGCGAGCCCAACGGCGTCCTGGTTGCCCTGTTCCGCCGGGCCCTGGAGGACGTTTCCCTCATCCAGGACCTCTTCCGCATGGTGAGTGGAAGGACGGCCAGCGAAATCGAGCGTCAGCGGGTCCAGCGGAGTTTGGTGGCCCAGGAGGCCCTGCACCGTACCATCATCGAGCGTGCACCCTTCCCCATCTTCATCCACTCGGGGGATCGTGTGCGCTATGGCAACCCAGCCATGGCAAGCCTGCTGAAATTCGGTGGTCCCCAGGAGCTGGTGGGACTGGAGGTGCTGGGACTGGTACATCCCGAATGCCGTGAGCTTGTGCGGGCGCGCATCGCTCGCGCCCAGGCCACGGGCAAGCATGCCGCCTTGGTGGCTGAGAAATTCCTGGCCAAGGACGGCACCGTGGTGGAAGTGGAGGTCATCGCCGTGCCCACCGCGCTGGATGGCGAACCAGGCATGCTTGTCTTTGCCCTGGATGTGACGGAACGCCAAGAGGCCGAGCGGATCCGCCTCCGTTTGGAGGCCGAGATCCAGCATGCCCAACGCTTGGACAGCCTGGGCAGCCTCGCCGGCGGGGTGGCCCACGATATGAACAACGTGCTGGGGGCCATCCTCGGCATGGGGGCGGCCCTCCAGGCGGGAGAGCCCTTGCCCCCGAAGGTGGGGGAGGGGCTGGACACCATCCTGAGGGCCGCCTGTCGGGGTCGGGACCTTGTGAAGGGCCTCACGGACTTCACCCGGAAGGGGCTCCAACAGCCCCAGCCCTTGGATCTCAACGATTTGGTCCGCCAGGAGGTGGCCTTGCTCCAACGCACGACGCGCCAGAAGGTGGAGGTGCGTTCCTGCCTTGCGGAGCCCCTGCCCAAGGTGCAGGGAGAAGCCAGTTCGCTCTCCAATGCCCTCATGAACCTGTGCGTGAACGCCCTGGACGCCATGCCCCAGGGCGGCGTCTTGACACTGGCCACGGAGGTTCTCGAGGGTCAGGTGGTGGTCACCCTTCAGGATTCAGGGGTGGGCATGGCGCCCGAGGTGCTGGCCCGCGCCCTGGAGCCCTTCTTCACCACCAAGCCCATCGGCAAGGGGACGGGGCTCGGGCTCTCCATGGTGTACGGCACCATGAAGGCCCACGGGGGAGGGGTGGAACTCCAGAGCACCCCTGGGGAAGGGACGCGGGTGGTGCTGCGTTTTCCCATCCTGACCGAGGCCTTGCCCTCCCCCCCTGAGCCCATCCTCCAGGAGGAAGCAGGCCCCTTGCCACCCCTGCGGGTGCTGATCGTGGACGACGATGAACTCATCCGCGCCACCCTGCCCCTGATGGTGGAATTGCTGGGGCACCGGCCTGAGGTCGCCTCCGGGGGGCTAGAGGCCTTGCGCCGCCTGGCCGCAGGCCTGGAGGTGGAGGTGGTGATCCTCGACCTGAACATGCCCGGGATGGACGGCACCGAGGTCTTGGATCGGCTTCGACTGATGCGGCCCGACCTCCCTGTGGTGGTCTCCACCGGTTACAAGGATTCGGTTGCGGAGCAACTCCTGGCCAACCATTCGCGGGTGGAGGTTCTGCTCAAACCCGCGACCCATGTGGAGCTGGACCGGTGCCTCCGGAGGGTCATGGCCTAGAAATCCCCGGAACCGTTCAGGGGCTCACAGGTTGCGGCAACGTGGGCGAAAACGGAGACACGAAGATCGCGAAGAGAACCCGGAAATCGTGAAGGGCGAGCTGCAATGGGACATGCTGATGACCCATGGCACCGGAT
>CAZPUI010000229.1:0-7926 GCA_964589695.1 uncultured Solibacteraceae bacterium
CGGTCAGTTCAAGCGTGGTTGCTCCCACATCCGGCACATCCTCACCAAGAAGAGCTCCAAGCGGAAGCGGCACCTCGACATGGGCCGGATGGTGGATGCCTCGGATCTTAACCGCGTGCGGGAGATGCTCCCCTACGCATAGGTTTGACACAACCCGGTGGCCGTTGCCACCCCCGATGTGGCCCCTAAAGCCGATTGGCTGCCACGAGGAAAGGACACACCATGACGCGCGTTAAGCGAGGTTTTAAGCGGGTTCAGCGCCGAAAGCGCATGCTGAAATTCGCAAAGGGCTTCTACGGAGCCAAGAGCAGATTGTACCGTTCAGCGCGGGAAGCTGTTCAGAAGGCGCTGCAGTACGCCTACAGCGGACGCAAGCAGAGGAAGCGTGACTTCCGACGCCTTTGGATCGTTCGCATCAGCGCTGCCTGCGAACTCAATGGCACCAGCTACTCTCGGTTCATGGGCGACCTCAAGAAGGCCAATATCACGCTCGATCGGAAGGTCTTGGCGGATCTTGCCGTTCGGAACCCGGAAGCGTTTACCAAGCTCGTCGGCGTGGCCAAGGGTCCCGTCTCTGCCAACTGAACCAAGCGGCCCTTGGGCCGAGGTGCAGCGCAGGGCACGTACGAGCGCGATCAATCAATTCGACGCAATCACCCAGAAGGCCGCGACCTGCGGCCTTCTTTTGTTTTATGCCCGGAGGTTCCAGACCATGACCACGAGCCTATTGACCCCCGATCTCTTGGATGCGGCTGCAGGGTTTGAGGCCGCACTTCTCGCCTGCGCGGACCTTGATTCGCTGATGCGATTGAAGGGGCAGTATCTGGGCCGTGACACCAGTCATGCGGCCAGGATGATGGAGCTTCTGAAAAATGTTCCCAAGGAGGCCAAGCGGGAAGTGGGGGCCTCCATCAATGCTTGGAAACAGACCTGGGAACAGGGGCTGAGGGCTCGGCAGGCCGAGCTCGAACTGGCTTTGAAGCAAAGGGCTGCCCTTGCCCAAGCATGGGATCCCGACCTTCCCCCTCCCCTTCCAGGGCGAGGTGCCATTAATCCCCTGAACAGGCTCATCGACCGCCTGGTCGATGTATTCCGGCCTTTGGGATATCACGTTGAGGAGGGCCCCGAGGTCGAAACCGAGGCCCACAATTTTGATGGACTCAACATTCCTGAAGATCACCCTGCGCGGTCCAGCGCAGACACGTTCTACCTGGCCCATCATCCTGAACTTTTGCTTCGGACCCACACCAGTCCCGTGCAGGTGAGAACCCTTCGCCGGGTAGCCTCGAAGATCGAAGAGATGGGAGGGATCAGGTTCCTGAGCCCTGGGCGGGTGTACCGCAAGGATGAGATTGACCCCACCCACAGTCCTATGTTCCACCAGGTCGAGGGATTGCTCGTGGGCCATGGCATTGGGATGCACCACCTCAAGGGCACCCTTTCCTATGCCATGAAAGCCCTTTTTGGCCCAGGTGCCGATGTACGGTTCCGCCCTAGCTACTTCCCCTTCGTCGAGCCTGGTTGCGAAATGGATGTGCGGTGCCCGCTATGTGGGGGTAGTGGCTGCAGGGTTTGCAAAGGCTCGGGGTGGGTCGAGATCCTCGGGGCCGGCCTCGTGCACCCGAATGTCTTGGCCTATGCGGGAATCGATCCCACCGTATGGAGCGGATTTGCCTTTGGGATGGGGGTGGAACGGATTGCCATGATGGTCAGTCAGACCCCCGATTTGCGGCTTTTCTTCGAGAACGACCAGCGCTTCCTCACGGCCATGGGAGGGTTGAACTGATGCGTGTGGACCTGAATGCCTTGAGGCGAGAACTGCCCGAACTCAATCAAAGCGGCTTGGACCAAATCCGGGAGATGCTTGCTTCACTGGGGTTTCCAGTGGATGGCACCGAATCCCTGGGTGAATCAGTGGTGCTGGAGGTGGACATCACCTCCAATCGCGGGGATGCCATGAGTCATCGCGGGATCGCCCGCGATCTTGCCTCTCGGCTCGGAGAGGACCTGGACCCCATCCCCTTGGCCGTTCTTGAGGAAGGTGATCCGATCATCCCCATCCGCCTGGAAAGTGTGGCCTGCCCACTCTATTGCAGTGCGGTGCTCGAACTGGGCCCGCACCAGTGCACCCCAGACCCAATCAAGCGATTCCTGGTCAATATGGGAAGCAACCCCAAGAACCTCGCGCCGGTGGATGCAAGCAATGAGCTCTTGCATCGATACGGTCATCCCACCCATGCCTTCGATGCCGACACCCTGAAGGGCGAGGTGGTGGTGCGCTGGGCGCATCAAGGTGAGCGGGTGGTGACCTTGGATGGTGTGGAACGCACACTCACGGTGCAGGATCTCGTCATCGCCGATGATTCGGGGCCCATTGCCCTCGGTGGAGTCATGGGGGGTGAGGCCACCAAGGTGACTGAGGGAACCCGCCGCGTACTGCTGGAGAGTGCCTATTTCGACCCGAAGGTGGTGCGAGCCATGGCGCGTCGGCACAATCTCCACACGGATGCGTCCCACCGTTTCGGAAGGGGGGCTGATCCAGCCTTCGCCCGGGTGGCGAGAACCTGTTTGGCCAACCGGCTGATGGAGTGGGCAGGCGCGCGATTGGTAGGCGCTTGGTCGGTGGGCATCGAACCTGATCGGCACCAGGTCATTGAACTTAGCAGGGCACACCTCCACCGCGTGGCAGGTGATGACATTCGCATGGCAGATGCCACGAGGCTCTTGAAGCGTCTGGGGTGCAAGGTTGAATCCGAACCCGGAAGGTTGAAGGTGGTTCCCCCCACTTGGCGGTACGATCTCAACATTGAAGAGGATCTTGCGGAAGAAGTCCTTAGGCTGCGCGGCTACGACCGGATCCCCATGGCGCTTCCTCCGCTCGAGGGCCCACCGCTGCCTCTGGCGGAAGGCTATGTGGCTCGGCGGGCCTGTGCCCAACGCTTGGCCAATCTTGGGTTTTTCCAGACGGTGACGCTGGGATTCATCGGGCCCGAGGCGGATGAGAACTTTGCCCAGAGCGTCGACCTCCAGGACAACCCGCCCAGTGGGCGCACCTTGGGCAACCCCCTGGGAGCCGAGTATTCCGTGATGCGGCCCTCGCTCCTGCCTTCGCTTCGGCAGGCGGCCCTGGGCAACTTCCGACAAGGGGCCAGGGAAGTCCGACTCTTCGAATTGGCGCCGACCTTCAGCAGTCGGCCTGGGGGGCCCCTGGAGACCAGCACTTTGGCAATGGTCTGGGGGGGGCAAATGGGAGGGGAGGACTACCTTTCACCGACGCGGGCCGTTCAAGCCGCTGACCTTGTGGGTGTCGCCCGGGATCTTGGTGTCCAGGGGCCAGTTTCAGTGCACTCCCTGGGCGAGGGGCTTCTGGCCTTGGAAATTCCTTTGGACCGGATCGCTCCCACCCCAAGCCGGATCATTCCCAGCTACAAGGGCTACTCGCGCTTCCCCATGGTGGAGCGCGACCTGTCCCTGTTGGTTGGGTTGGACATGTCCTATGCCGAGCTTCATCGCGCCATGATGGGTGCGCTTCCTGAAGGTCCCCTCCAGGAGCTGAAGTGTGTGGATGTCTTTAGGCATAAGAGTTTGCCTGATGGTTGCCAGGCTTGGCTCATGCGGTTCCGCTTCCAGGCTTCCGATCGGACCCTCACGGGTGAGGAGGTTGACGCTTGGGTGCAGGCGGCCCTGGTGGCAGCCGAAGGTCGGGGCGCCAGGCTGCGCAGTTGAGGCTACACTGGGCACATCGAGGCACCCATGGAACTGTTAAAGCAGCTTGAGACCAAGGTCCAGGTTCTGGTCCAACAGCGAAACCAGCTGAAGGAGGAGCTTGCCCGCCTGCAGGCGGATCACTCGGGCGTGGATGAGGAACTCCACAACCTCCGGCGACGGTTGGAAGATCTTCAAGCCGAACGGGACGCGCTCCTGAAGGAGCGACAGTCCACCAAGTCGGAGGTGGAGGCGATTCTGAAGGAGCTCGAGGGCATGGCCTGATGGCGAGGGGCGATTCAGGGGGACATCCTGTGGAGGTCCAGGTCCTTGGCCGCACAGTACGTCTCCAGGCCCGGATCGATCAGCCGGGCCTGGATCGTGCCGTTGTCCTTCTCGAACAGACCTTTCGCGACATGGATCGCGCCTATGAGATAACATGGGGTTGCCCCCCCAAGGCGCTGGATACCTCTACCTGGCTCCTGATGGGGGCCCTGAACCTGGCCCACCGTGTGGTGGAACTGGAGCAGGCAGCTGATCGGCATACCCAGGATCTGGAAAACACCCTTTCCAAACTACTCGATGATGTCCCGGACCACCCTACTGCTTAAGACTCCCTCCCCACGGAGGGAGCAAGGTCGTGTGGGTATCAAGGCATCGGATCCCTGCGAGGCCCGTGAGAAGGCAAGCGCTTGTTCCGTAAGTACCGATGGGAGGCCAAGCCTCGACAGTGTGCGCGCCGCGTGACGGAGTGCCTGCGCTCGAGTGAATCCAAGGCCACCCCCCTAGTGACATAGGGAACTCGGCACTCTTCCACGACCAAGCGGGGATCCATTTCCACCCCTGGTTTCAACCGACGGCTCCAACCTTTTTGGGAGCTTGCTATGACTGCATGGAACCTACTTCTCCTCTTCCTGGCCCTTGGAGCCGTCGTCTTTGCCCTCTACAAGGATCGCAAGGCCCAACAGGCGGTTCTGGAAGCTTCCAAAGCCCAATCGAAGGCTCAGTTGGATGTGAAGGCCATCCGGGAACAGACCTTGTCGGAGGCCGAGAAGGAGGCTGCCCGGCTGCGACAGCGAGGCGAGCGCGAGGCCGACGCCCTGTTGAAGGAGGCTGAGCTCAAAGCCAAGGAACAGGCACTGGCCGCTCGCCAGGAGGCGGAGAAGCTGGTCAATGAGCGCATGTCCACCCTGGACAAACAGAGCCAGCGGCTCCAGCAGAAAGAGGAAGGGCTCGACAAGAAGAACACCCTGGTGGATCAGAAGCTGAAGGAGTTGGACCTCAAGAACGAAAAACGGAAGGAGGACCTCGAGAAGCTCGAGGCCCAGCAGGAACAGGCCCGGCAGCTCATCGAGGCCCAGGCCCGCAAGCTCGAGGAAATCTCAGGTCTCACCCGGGAGGATGCTCGAGCCGAGATCATCTCCCAGCTTGAGTACACCGCGAAGATGGACGCCGCCAAGCTGGTGCGCCGGATCGATGAGGAAGCCCAAGAGGAGGCAGAGCGCAAGGCTCGCTGGACCATCAGCGCCGCCATCCAAAGGGTGGCCTCGGATGTGGTGGCCGAGACGGCAGTCACCTCCGTGCAGCTTCCTTCGGACGATCTCAAGGGACGCATCATCGGGCGGGAGGGGCGCAACATCCGGGCGCTGGAGAAGGCGACGGGGTGCGACCTCATCGTGGACGACACTCCTGAGACCATCGTGGTGTCGAGCTTCGACCCGATCCGCAGGGAAGTGGCCCGCCAGTCCATCCTCAAATTGCTGGCCGATGGTCGCATCCACCCGGCGCGCATCGAGGAGATTGTGGAGAAGGTGAAGGTCGAGATGGACCTCCATCTGAAGGAATTGGGTGAGAGTACGGCCATAGCCATGGGTTTCCCCGATGTCCATCCCAAGCTTCACAAGCTCATTGGGCGCCTGAACTATCGGACCAGCTATGGGCAGAACGTCCTGGAGCACACCAAGGAAGTGGCCCATATTGCGGAGTACATGGCCACGGAGATGGGCGCGGACGATCGGTTGGCCCGAAGGGCAGGTCTCTTCCACGACATTGGGAAGGCCATCGACCGCGAGGTGGAGGGAACCCACATCGAGATCGGCATGGAGTTACTCAAGCGCTTTGGGGAAAAAGAACCCGTGATCCACGCCATGAGTTGCCACCACGGGGATTTCGAACCTCGCACCGTGGAAGCCATGCTGGTGACGGCGGCGGATGCCCTTTCCGCCGCCCGGCCCGGGGCTCGTCGCGAGATGCTGGAAACCTACGTCAAGCGCCTGGAACAACTGGAGGCCATTGCCAACGGCTACAAAGGGGTGCAGAAGAGCTATGCCATGCAGGCGGGGCGCGAGATTCGCATCCTGGTGGACGCGGGTCAGGTCAATGACGACCAGGCCTTTTGGATCGCCAAGGATGTGTCCAAACGCATCGAGGGCGAGATGCAGTACCCCGGCCAGATCAAGGTTACGGTCATGCGGGAGACCCGGGCCGTGGAATACGCACGGTAGGACCGACCTGAGCCAAAGCAGCGGGCACCCTTTGAGGTGCCCGCTGCTGTTTTCTAAAGCAGGGTCGGAAGGAGGGCCAGGGCCTCTGGAATACCCTCGGGTCGCGTGCCACCGCCCTGGGCCAGTTCTTTCTTGCCGCCCCCTCGGCCTTCCACGGCGGGGAGGATGCCCTTGAGCAGGGCCCCCGCATCGGCCCGGCCCACCAGCTCTGCACTGACGCTTACCAAAATGGAGACCTTGTCTGCACTCACCTTCGAAGCCAGGGCGATGACCGCGCTGCGGTGTCGGGTCCGGATCTGGTCCATGAGCTCCCGCAAGGCATTGCCTTCCAAGTCCTCCACCGCGGCTGTCACCAGGTTCATGCCCTTCACATCCTGCACGTGCTCGGAGGCGGCGCCGGTGCTGGCGGCCTTGAGCTTGGTTTCCTTGAGCTCCCGCTCCAGGTGCGCAATCCGGGCGTCACGGGCCGACAGGATGCCCGGCAGGGACTCCCGTCCTGCATTGGCCTGCCGACAGAGGCCGGCCACCAGGGCTTCCGTGTCCTGGAGGCGCTCCAGGGCCGCAAGGCCCGCCACTGCCTCGAGGCGTCGAACGCCCGCGGCCACGGCCTGTTCGCTGATGATCTTGATGAGTCCGATCTCCCCCGTATTGGACACATGGGTGCCGCCGCAGAGCTCCGTGGAGAATCCTTCCACACGCACGACGCGCACGGTCTCTCCGTACTTTTCACCGAACAGGGCCATGGCACCGCTGGACAGGGCCTCGTCGATGCCCATCTCCTGCGTCAGGGCAGGGGAGGCCCGGAGCACCTGCTCATTGGCCACCCGCTCGATGCTCAGGGTCTGGTCGACCTCCAGGGGGGCGAAGTGGGTGAAATCGAAGCGAAGGCGCTCGCCATCCACCACGCTGCCTGCCTGTTTGACATGGGTGCCCAGGACTTCCCGCAGGGCGGCATGGAGGAGGTGGGTGGCGGTGTGGTGGGCCCGGATCCGGGCACGACGGCCTTCATCCACCTTCGCATGGACCCCCTGTCCGCAGCGCAGGGGCGCCCCGACTACCTTGACCTTGTGCAGGGAACGCTTGGGTGCCGGTGCGGACACATCCAGCACCTGGGCACTCCCCCCCTCATACCCAAGGGTGCCCGTATCGGCCACTTGGCCGCCGCTGGTGGCATAGAAGGGTGTGTGGTCGAGCAACACGTAGCCCGAGCCGGCCAGGGCCTCCACCCTTTCGTGCTGAGGACCGAAGAGGGCGAGGATCGTTGCCGGTGTTTCCAGGTGGGAATAGCCAAGGAAGGATGTGGGGGGCAGTTCAGTCAAGACCGCCAAATCCCCCTGAAGGGTGAGGTCGTGCTGTTTCATCGCAGCCCGGCTCTTGGCTTTTTGTTCGGCGAGCTCCTTCTGGAATCCTTCGAGGTCCGTCTGAAGGCCACGTTCCCGGCACCAGTCCTCCACGAGGTCCACGGGGAACCCGTAGGTGTCATAGAGCCGGAAGATATCGGCTCCCTGGAACTTGCCTTCCAGGGGTGTGCATCCGTCCAGCACTTTGAGGCCGGCAGAGAGGGTGGAGGCGAATTGACGTTCCTCTCGGTCCAGGACCTTCTGGATTCGCGGACGTTCGCCTTCCAGTTCGGGGAAGGCATCCCCCATGGCCTGGATCACCGCAGGCACGAGATTCGCAAAGAACGGCCCTTCGATGCCCAGCTTGCGGCCGAAGC
>CAZPUI010000230.1:0-7914 GCA_964589695.1 uncultured Solibacteraceae bacterium
CCCGCGCAGCCGGTGCCCGAAAGGTGGGTCAGGCTGAAGCCCCGGATGCGCCGAGATTCGTAGAGATATCCCCCCGGCGCCGCCACCTTGGTGTGGTCCCCCTTTGTGGTCTCGGGGCTGAAGGCCACCATGCCGAAGGGACGCACGGCCCCGGGGAAGGTGTTGCCCTTGTTGGAGGTCCCGATGAGGGGGTTGACGAACCTGGCGAGATCCTCCCCAGGCCGTGGGGGGAGACCTCCCACCAGGAGGACCGCGAGCAAGGGAAGGACCTGAGGAACCATGGAGGACCTTTCGCAACCCCCGCATCGTAGCGGAGGCACCCCGCTCGCGGCTCCCAGGGCCACGGGAATGGCACACGGGTCCAGCAATTGATCCACCCGCGGTCGTGACTTCCGGACAAGCCGGACTGAGACGCGGAGATCCCAGCGCGGTATCCGGCCGCAACCAAAGAGCGGTTAACCACGGAGATGCCACGCACTGCGTGGCATGAGGGCACGAAGAAAGAAACCATGGCTTGAGGGTTCCGGCTTCCTGGCCTGGTTCCAGCAGGGGCGGAGCCGGGGAGCACACAGGTGTTCTCATAGGCTCCGCCCCTGCTGGAACGCGCGCGGCCCTGCCGCACGCCCCGCGCAAGCGGGCAGGCCGGGAAGCCTTGGGGCGGGCATGCCATGACAAGTAATCGCGCCCTGTGCTGCCGAGCCGGGGATTCGCGGGTACCTGTCTTGATGTCTCCGTGCATTCTCCGTGTCCTCTGTGTCCTCTGTGTTTAAATTCTTGAAAAGACAAATGTTGCCAGGGTGCTGAACTCCGATTCTTTGCACGAAAGCAAGAAGTTGAAGGTTAGTAGTACGGAGAGGTCCCGAAGGACGCGGAGGAAAAACCGGAGAAAGATGTTGATGGCCATTGGCATCGCATTGCAGCTTCTTTGGCGACAGTACCGCGATTCACACAGCGCTCTGATCCACAATCCCGTGATGCCACGCATGCGTGGCATGCTCCGTGATCTCCGGCTCCTCTCCGCGCTCTCCGCGTCTCAGTTTTTTTTCCACCTAAGCCCGGCTACCCCCCTAAGGCACCGCCCGGCCCAGCACCTCCCGCAGCCAGCGGTGCCCGGGATCCCGCTGCTGGCGGGGGTGCCAGAAGACGCGGATGGCCACTTTCGGTGCGGGGAAGGGAAGGTCCAACACCCGAAAGGGCAGGAGCCGGGCCAGGGGGTCGGCGATGCGCCGGGCCAGGGTGAAGCAGAGGTCCGTGCGCAGCGCCACGAAGGGGGCCACCAGGAAGTGGGGCACCGTGAGGCGCACGGTGCGGGTGAGCCCCTGTTCGGCCAGGGCCTGGTCCGCCAGGGTGGGACCCAGGCCCGAGGCCACCTCCACATGCTCAAGGCTCTGGTAGCGCGCCAGATCCCAGGGCTCCCGGAGCACGGGATGACGGGCCCGCACCAGGCAGACCACCGTGTCCTGGAAGAGCATCCGACTCCGGAGCCCCTCCGGGGCCTTCACCCGCCCCCCCAACAGCAGGTCCAGCCGCCCTTCCCCCAGCAGGGACCAGGGCGGCGCACTGCCCAGGGCCTGGATCCCCAGCCGGACCAGGGGCGCCTCCAGGGCCACCTCCTCCATGAGGCGGCCCGCCAGCACGAACTGGGTGTAGTCCGAGGCCGCCAGGGTGAAGGTGCGGGTGGAGGTCCCAGGATCGAAGTCCAGGGGCGGCTCCAGGGCCTCCCCCAGCTCCCCCAGCAGGCGGTGGAGGGGCTCCTTCAGGTCCAGGGCCCGGGCCGTGGGCACCAGTCCGCTGGCGGTGCGGGTGAAGAGGGGATCCCCCAAGGATTCCCGCAGGCGGCCCAGCACGGTGCTCACCGTGGACTGGGGCCGCCGGAGGCGCGTGGCGGCACCGGTGACGGAGCCTTCCTGGAGCAGCGCATCCAGAACCCGCAGCTGGTTCAGGTCCAGGTCGAAGGGCTGGGGCATGGCGCGCTCCATGAATCGTGGTTTCCGATATGCATCATCGCCTTTCAGGCGATTGCATCCAAGCAGTCAGATCCCGGCTTGACGAAGGTGGCTCAGGCAGGACATCACCCCTGCCATCACCCTTCGAGGTGGCAGGCTCCAGGGCGCGCGCCCCACCGACCAGGCCCGCACGCATCGTGCTGTATCGGGCCTGCCTGCCCGCGGGAAGCCAGGCCTCCCTGGTGGACTCGAGGAAGGACCATGGGAGGTCGCCTGCCCCTGCCCGCGGCGTGACGGCTCAGGGCAGGGTCAGGGTCTGGTGGGCCAGAATCAGGCGACCCTGGATGGCCACCCCGAAGGGACAGGCCGTCTGGCAGTGCCCTGGGCAAGCCGCGCAGGGGGAGGCATCCCGCGCCCCCAGCCGCCGGTAGTCGCCCAGGGCCAACTTCTCCTGGCCCTTGGCGTTGAAGTAGTAGTCGTAGCGCATGATCGTGTTGACGGGAACCCCGCTGGGGCAGGCCCCCTCGCAGAGCCCGCAGGCGTGGCGGCAGTAGAGGGGATTGCAGGCTTCGGCGTAGGCCCCGAGCATGGCCCGCTCCCGGGCCTGGGTCCGCTGCCCCGAGAGGGCCACGAAGGCCTCCACCAGCTCGAAGTTGTCCATGCTGGGGCAGACGCAGGCGACATCCGGGTGGTCCAGGCAGAACTTGATCGCCGCATCCCGGGACTGTTCGGGTCCCTTCAACCCGTACTTCTTCAGGAAGGCCTGGGTGGCCTGGGCCCTTTCCTCCGCCAGCTTGATGAGCTGCTGCACGGCCTCCGGAACCTCCTTGCCTTCCTTCTTATGGCGTTCCACCAGCTTGGCGGCGGCCTCCCGATCCCCCTGGGTGTAGACCGCCGGGTCCATCTTCATGAGGGTGACGCCCATGTTCTTGGCCTTGCAGGCGGCCAGGGCCCGGGCCCCCATGTCCTGCTTCAAGTAGTTGTAGACCAGGAGGGCCACATCGAAGCGGCCATCCTCTGCGGCGGCCGCGATCACCTTGTCCATGGGTTCGTCGTAGGGCACGGACTGGAGCGCGAAATCGGCGCCATGGTTGGAGAGCCCCGAGAAGCGCAGCCGCCCCTCGGCCTTGAGCTCCCGCACGGCCTCATGGAAAGGTTCGTGCTTCAGGTCCTCCAGACTGCAGAGGTGGATCATCAGGCAGTCCGCGTACTCCGTGCCCATGCGCTCCAGGCACTTCCGGAAGCGTGCCTTGAGGGCCTCCTTGTCCTTGGGCCCTTTCGAGCCCAGCCACAGCTTGGTGGTGATGAAGAGGGACTTGCGGTCCCGTCCCTTCAGGGCCTCCCCGATGGTGCGCTCCGAGGCGCCCCGCCCGTAGCTTTCCGCGGTGTCGATGTAGTTCACACCCCGGTCCAGGGCCAGTCCCAGCACATTGGCGTTCGTGAGGTTGCCGGCCCCGAAGGCGATGTCCGAGACTTTGAAGCCCGTGCGTCCCAGGGTGCGGTGGGCCTTGATGCGGACCTTGGCGGGTTCAGCCTTGGTCTGGGGCACCGACTCCCGGGCCTCCAGCCCCAGGGCCGTGACCGCCGCCAGGGTGGTCCCCAGGAATCCGCGACGGGAAAGGTCAGGGGTGGACAGGGGCTTGGCCATGGAGCCTCCGGGATGGCTCCTAGGCTAGCGGAAGCCCCCACGAGGTGCGCACCGTTTGGGACGAACGCCCTGGGGCGGGGGTGGATGACCTCCCGTCGTGGAACCGACAGGATTTCAATTGCACGAGCCCACCCACTCGGGACCAAGCCATCTTCACTTGAGACCCATCCTGGCCATGCGGTCCTTGAGTTCCTGGACCAAGTGGGGGGTCAGCTTCAGCACCAGGGCTTCGGCCTGGTCCGCATCGCCGGACCGACTGGGGTCCTGGTTCGCCACAAACCGCAGCAGGAGGGCACGCACCATCAGCGTCTCTTCATCCTTCTGATACCCCCCTTTGATGGCCTGTTCGATGGCCAGTATCCCCTGGGTAAGGATGGGCCGCACGGCACCCCTTCGTGTGCGCGCCTCCCAAGCCCCATACAACTGCCGTGTGGCGAGCAAGCGATGGTAGTTGGGCGCAATGACTTTAAAGGCGCTGGCCTTCTTGAGCAGTTTCGTCGCCGATTGAAGGAAATCCACCGGGGACCTTCCATGAACCAAGGCCGACTCGGCCAGCTTCAAGTTCATTTCAATCGCGTTATGAACGGGTACATCCCGCTCCGGTGCCAGGGACATGGCGGTTTCGTAGTCGGCAAGTGCACGCTGGAAATCCTCCTGCGGATCCTCCTTACGCCGCAATTTGACCCGCCCCGCAAGACTATGAACCGCCCCGCGGTTGATGAGGCCAGAGACGAACTTCGGATTCAGTTGAACCGCCCGGTCAGCCGCTGCCAAGGCCTTGGCCAGCGCCACAGTGCAGTCCTGCCTGCGGAGCATGAGGTGCCGGACCTTGCCGAGCATGCCCGCCGCGAGATTGCTGAAGGCCAGCTCTGAATTCGGGGTCAGTACGGTGCACTGGGTGTAGGCCACTTCCATGGCCTGGAAGGCCTCGGTGGGATCCCCCCCCGTGGCGGACAACTCCCGAGCCTTGGTGGACCAGAGTCCCCCCAGGAACCAGTGACTCCTGCTGGCCTCCGGTGCCATTTTCACAGCGACCGAGGCCGCTTCCAGTCCCTTCCGGAGCGCCAGGGAAGGGTCAGCGCCATACTTCCGCTCCGCCGTGGCCAGACCCCAGTAGGCCGCCGCCAGTTCCTGGTGGATGTGCGCCGAGGCGAGCTCCAACTGGAGTCCGCGCTCCATCGTGGCGATGGCCAATCGGTGGAATTCGCGACTATCCTCGCCATATTCCTGCAACGTCACCCCCTGCAACCGATACCCTTCCGCCAGTTCAAACCAAGTCTCGGCCACCGCGGGGGCCAGCTCCGTGGCCTTGCGCTTGCAGTCGATCATGGCCCCAATCATCTCCCGCCAGGGCTTCCCGTGTCGGTTGTTCCACAAGGCCACCTCCCAGGCGGCCTCCCCCTTGAGGAGCCAGGGCTTGGGGAGATCCGGCTGGAGGGCAAGGGCCTCGTCGGCCCTGCGCACCACGTCCTCATAGGCCGCATCCTGCTGGTCTGTCCCCAAATGGTGCTTCAGTCGCAGCAGGCAGGCTTCAGCCAGGTTCTGGTGGATGCTGGGATCGCTTCGGGCGATGGACCGCGCCAGGAGAAGGGCTTCCTGGCACTGTTCCAAACTCGCCAGGGCCTTGGGGCGGTCCTTGTCGAAGCACCTTTTGGCCTGTTCGAGGAGCACCTGCCCCTCCAAGTGTTTGCCCTCGAAGAGCCCTTGGTCGCGCTGGAAAGCTTTGATCGCATAGGTTTGCGCCTCGACAAAGCGTTCCTCCAGCAGGGCCATGGTCCCCAGATGGAGGTCCATCAATTCGGGCTGGTGGGCACTACCTTCCCCCAACCTCGCCAGGGCAGGCTCCTTGAATTCCTTCCCAAGCTCCATCAGCTTGCGCTTTCTCAGATCGAAGTCTGTGATGCGTTCAGCCTGCTCCTTCGCCTTGCGGTAGTGCTGCGCAAGGGCCTTGCCCAGGGGAAGGGCCACCTGGGCCCCGCGGGTGCCCTCCTCCCAGGACGCGCGAAGCAGCTTGACCGCCCCCTCGACATCCCCTATGGCCAGAAGTCCCTGGCCCAGGGCCACCTGCCCCGGCCCCTTGGCCACGGATCCACCCACCACCATCTCCCGGCGGATGCGCTCCAGCCTTGCCTGCAGGACATTTCGCTCACGGCGGGTGTCATGGGATGGCAACAGGTAGGCCATCCGAAGCATGTGTTCCAACTCCTTGGCTTCGCCCCCGAACCGGGCGAGGAGGGCCGCCTGGCGCCGCACCCTCCAGGTGGACCAGGACGCGAAGGCCCCCGCGGCCACCAGGGCCACCGTGGCCAGGGCCAGGGAGGCGGTGAGCAGCCGATTGGCCCGGACCCATCGCTGCACCCGTTCCCTTCGGGTGATGGCCCGGGCCAGGATCGGCACCCCATCCACGAAGCGCTGGAGGTCCTCCGCCAGGGCAAAGGCCGTCTGGTACCGCCGCTCGGGATCCCGCTCCAGGCAGCGCATGAGGATGGTCTCCAGATCCCGGGGCACCCGCACCCCCCGGGCGCTGGGGGGTTTCACATCCTCCGAAAGAAGGCGCATCACCAAGCCCATGCTGGTACCCACCCCGTGGGGCGGTTCTCCCACCAGCATCCGGAACAGGGTGGCCCCCAGGCTCCAGAGGTCGGAACGCCGGTCCACCCCCTGCCCTTGGGCCTGTTCGGGGGCCATGAAGGCAGGCGTTCCCACCGCCAGTCCAGTCTGGGTGAGCATGGGCCCCTCCAGGTCCTTGGCGATCCCAAAGTCCATGATCCAGGGCACCGGTACCCCGTCCTCTCCGACCTCCACCATGATGTTGGAAGGCTTGATGTCCCGGTGGATGAGACCTGCCCGATGGGCCGTGTGCAGGGCCTCCGCCACGGGCACCAGGAGGGCCGCCAGCTCCCGGGGGGAATACTCGCGGTCAGGGTGGTCCAGGGTCTTGCCCTCGATGAACTGCAGGACCAGGAAGGGCAAGCCCCCCTCCTGGCCGGCCTCGTGGACCCGGCAGATGTTGGGGTGGGTGAGCCGCGCCTGGGCCCTGGCTTCCTGCGCGAAGCGCCCCAGGGACAGCGCCGAGGCGTCCCGGATGAGCTTCAGGGCCACCCTGCGCTGGAGCTGCGGATCCCAGCCCTCGTAGACCTCTCCCATGCCCCCACGCCCCAGGAGGGGGCCCACCCAGAAATGGCCCAGCACGGGAAGGGAGGCCTCCAGAGCCCCCGCCTCGATCCAGTGGGGGCGGGGGCCGTGGGGGTCCAGGACCACCGAATGGACGGGCAGTCGGTGGGTCAGGGGTTCGGTCTCGTAGCCGGGGGAGGTACCGAGGTCCAGACTGCCCACGGGGGAGGGGAAGGCCTCGAAGGGCCAGGTGCGGGGCGTCGGGCCAGGGGTCCCCTGGGGCAGGGCACGGGTCTGTGCTTCGGAATTCGGGGTCTCCGGAATCACGCACCCTCCCTGGTCCAGACCCCCCAGGCGTTCCGATCTGGGCAGGCGACACACCGCTTTCCCGCCGCGACGGCCGTCCACAAGCGAGAAAGGTTCATTGAAACAGGCATCCCCATGACTGCCTGCATTGTCCCCTCTTCCGCCGTGGTGCACCTGCCTGGACCCTCAGATTTCCGTCACAACAGGGCCCTGACCCCCAGGCGTTCCGGTCAGATGACCGGGACGGGCATGCCATAGGTGGCCCAGTCCTCCTTGGCCGGTCCAAAGGCGCCCGGGACCTTGAGGCCGGCCTGGCGCATGAGCACAGTCATTTGCCCCAAATGGTAGGCCTCGTGGGCCAGGAGGATGGCCAGGGTGGTGCCCCTGGCCCAGCGCTGGCCGTACATATCGTCCTCCACCTCCAGGTCCCCATCGGACCAGGCGTCCACGGCCCCCAGCAGCGCCTCGGCCGCCGCCGCGTAGGCCTGGCGGACCTCTCCCAGGGTCTCGGGCAGGGGCAGGGACTGGTGGTTCAGGAAGGCCTCGCCCATGGGCACCTTCAGACCCGTGCGGGCGGGCATCTCGATGAGGCTTTCCACCAGATGGAAGGCCATGCGGTGCAGGGTGCGGTGGCCTTCGGTCACCGCCTGGTCCTTGGCGGATTCGGGGATGGCGTCCAGCACCCGGAGGGTGGCCTCCCGCTGATGCCCGAAGGTGTGCTTGAAGTCGTCGATGCGTCGGATCATGGGTGCCTCCCTGAGGATGAAGTAGAGAAGCAGCTTGGCAGCCCCTCCTGCCAGGGTCCTGTCATGAGGGAGGGAACAGCCAGTCTTCCTTCGTTTTTCCGTTCAGACGTGGTGTCTCGGCTCTGCCGAGACACCACGTGGGGGAGCACGAGGG
>CAZPUI010000231.1:0-7893 GCA_964589695.1 uncultured Solibacteraceae bacterium
GTGGTCTGCCGGACGAGGTCTGCTTCCCAGGGGCCCTGGGACGGGATGGCGCGGGGGGCGTGTGGGTGGGGACGACCCAGGGGCTGGCCCGGGTGGGATCCCCCCTGGACCCCGACCCCAAGGCGGAGGGTAGGACCCTGCTCCACCGCGTGGTGTTCGGGGACCGGGTCTGGCTCGCACCGGACACCACCCGGGTGAGGGTGCCCTGGGAGGAACGGGGCATTGTGCTGCGCTTCTCCCCCCAGACCTACCTGGATCCCGAGCGCACCCAACGCCAGGTGCGGCTGGTGGGCTTCGACGCCCAGTGGCGGGATGTGGATGGCGATGAAGCGCGCTTTCCCAGCCTCCTGCCGGGCAGCTACCTCCTGGAGGTTCGCACCCGGGTGGGTGCGACGGACTGGGGACCCGCCTCCCAGGTTCACTTCAGGATCCTCTACCCCTGGTGGGGCCATCCCCTTCTGGTGGGCACCCTGGGACTGGGCATGGCGGCTGGCCTGGCCTTCCTGCTCCGCCGCCGTCTCCTGGCATTGCGGAGGCGGAACCAGGAATTGGCGGGGGTGGTGGCCCACCAGACCGAGGATCTCCAACGGGCCCTCCAGGACGCCGAGGCGGCCAACCGCGCCAAGGGGGACTTCCTGGCCACCATGAGTCACGAGATAAGGACGCCCTTCCACGCCGTGCTGGGGATGCTCAACGCCCTGCTGGAAAGCCGCCTCAGTCGTGAGCAGGTGGACAAGGTGCAGACGGCCCGGCAGGCGGCCACGTCCCTCCTGCGGGTCATTGACGACATCCTGGATTTCTCCCGCATCGAGGCCGGACGCCTGGAACTGAAGCCCGAGGCCTTCGATCTGGCCGCCCTGGCGGAGGAAGTCCTGGACATGATGGGGGCGAACCTCCAGGGCAAACCCCTGGAGCTGGTGCTGCGCTACCTGCCCCATCAGCGTCGTGCCTACGTGGGAGATGCGGACCGCCTGCGCCAGGTGCTGGTCAACCTGGTGGGCAATGCCGTGAAATTCACCGCCAAGGGCCACATCCTGCTGGACATCCACATCGTGGAGGCCGGGCACCGGGAGGATCTGCTGGAACTGGCGGTCCAGGACACGGGCATCGGCATCGAGGCGGCCAAGCTGCCCGGTCTCTTCCAGAAGTTCGTGCAAGCGGACAGCGGCATCCGGCGCCGATTCGGCGGTACGGGGCTGGGCCTGGCCATCAGCCACCGGTTGGTGGAACTCATGGGAGGCAGCCTGGAGGCGGAGAGCACACCCGGGGTGGGGTCCTGTTTCCGTGTGCGGCTGCGGTTGCCCCTGGCCAAGGAGGTGGTCCACCGCCCCTTCCAGGGGGACCTCTGGCAGGGGTGGTGCGTGCTGGTGGCGGAGGGGGTTCCCAAGGTCCGGGAGGTCCTGGCGGACTACCTTCGATCCTGGGGCGTGGACCATGTCCTGGCGGAGGACGAGGACGAGGTCGGTCGGCGCATGGCCGAAGCCCTGGCGAGGCAGCGTCCCATCGGGCTGGTGCTCCTGTCCACGGGCCTGGCCTCCCTGGCAGGGCGGCAGCTGGCCCGCCACGAGGAACGGCGCCACGGCTTGACCCTGGCCCTCATGGCCCCCATGCACCAGACCCTTGAGCCCACCTACCTCCAGGCCTTTGGCATCGATGCCGTGCTGCGCAAACCCGTGTGCACCTGGGAATTGAAGGAGCTGCTGGAGCGGGTGGGCCGCCGCCTGGGCAGTGCGGATGCCGTGCTGTTGGACGAATCCGAGATCACCCGTGAATTCCAGGTACCGCTGCCCGCGGACACCGTGGATCGGCCCCTGAAGGGGCGAAGGGTGCTGGTGGTGGAGGACAACGCGCTCAACCGTAAGGTGGCCCGCATGCTGCTGGAAGAACTGGGGGCCGAGGTGGTGGAGGCCACGGATGGATTGGAGGGACTGGAGGTTGGACGCGGGGGCAACTTCGATGCCGTCCTCATGGATCTCCAGATGCCCGGCATGGATGGCTATGAGGTCGCCTCCCAGTTGCGGACCCTGTGGCCTCGTCCCAGGCTGCCCATCGTGGCCACCAGCGCCCATCTCCAGCCCGGCGATCGGGAACATTGCCTGGAATCGGGCATGGATGCCGTACTCGTCAAACCCTTCCAGCGCCAGGACCTGGTGCAGGTGCTGGTGCCGCGGCTAAGCCAGGCAAGGGAACCCGAACCCCTGGACCGGGCGGCCCTCCTTCATTCCCTGGACCCCCAGGGCACCCCCGATGCGGCGGCCCTCCGGGAAGTGATCGACCTTTTCCGCACCTCCCTGGCGGAACTGCTTCCCGCCCTGGTGGAAGCCCAGGCGCAGGGCGATCTTTCCCTCCTGGCCAAGCTGGCCCACAAGCTATGCAGTTCCGCAGCCTACCTCTTCGCCCACGATCTGGTGGATGCCTGCCGCCGACTGGAGACCACGGCGCGGAGCGGCGATCATCCCGCCTCCCGCGCGGCCCTGGACCTGGTTCAGGCCCTGGCCCAGAGGGTGGAGGCGGAGCTGGCGATGGGCGACTGAGCCCGTCCGGGTGTTCCTCGGGCATCGGGGTGGTTGGGATGCGGTGTCCTGGTTGCTATGATGCAGCGGGTTCTGGCCCGCCCCTGAGGTACCAGCGTGCCCTACACCATCACCCGCGAACCGAGAGGCACCTTTCTCCACCTGCTGCTTGAAGGTGAGGAATCGTATGCCGATGCGATTCAATTCTGGAAGGATTTGGACCAAAGCTCTAAAAAAGAAGGCTTTACGCGATTCTTGATCGTGGATCGCACGCAGGGGAGACTCGACACGACCCAGCATTATGAAATCAGTGTCCTGGTCTCCACGCTGTTCAATGGCAGGACCATCGCGTACGTCGATCCCAAGGTGGAAACCTTCGAGTCCAACCGTTTCGGTGAACTGGTGATCCGGAACAGGGGCGGCGTGGTGGCGTTGTTCAGAACGGAAGCCGAGGCCGAGGCATGGCTTACCCTGGATGCCCAGGGGTGAATCCACCCAGGAATTTCCAGACCTTCTTCGAACAGGCGCCGGCCATCCACCCGAATGCTTCCCGGATCACGGGCGTGGTCTGCGGCATCCGGGTGGAAGACATCCAGGATCCCCTTACCCAGAAGGTCCGCTACCTGGACAAGCTCATCGATGAGCTGGCCAAGGGCAAGGCCATGGACAAGATCATGCGCGCGTAGGGTCGTCCTTGGGGACTGGCCCTACAAAAGGATTTCCTGGAACTTCTGCCGCACCGTACCCGACTCCGACCACTTCCTCCCCAGGGTCAGGCCGCCATCCAGCACCAGGATCTCCCCGGTGACGAACCGGGAGCTGTCCGCCGCCAGCCAGAGGATGGCTTGGGCCACGTCCTCGGGAAGGCAGGATCCGGGCAGGGGCTGGGTGTCGGCGAAGGCCTGACGGAGAGGCTCCACCTTGGCCAGGGCCGCCGCCTGGTCCAGGCCGAAGGCGCGGCCGAAGATGGGGGTGGCCACCATGCCCGGGCAGACGCAGTTGACCCGCACCCTCTGTTCCGCCAGTTCCACCGCCGCCATGCGGGTGAGGTGGATGACGGCGGCCTTGGCCACGCTGTAGGGATAGGGACCAAACCCTGCGGACAGGCCTGCCACGCTGCCCATGTTGACGATGCTCCCGCCGCCCCGGGCCGCCAGCAGGGGCGTGGCGTGCTTGATCCCCAGGAAGGCCCCCCGGAGGTGGACGGCCATGAGGGCCTCCCAGTCCTCCAGCGCCAGGGTGGCGATGCCCCCCAGGGCCTTGGAACTGCCGGCGTTGTTCACCAGGGCATCCAGGCCCCCGAAGCGCGCCTGGGTTTCCGCAATCAGGCCCCGCACCTCCTCCTCTTGGGTGACATCGCAGGGCACGTAGTGGACTCCCTCACCCAGCTCCTGGGCCAGGGCCCTACCTTCGGCATCCAGCAGGTCGCAAAAGACCACCCGCCAGCCCACCGAGTGGAAAAGTTTCACCGTCGCCCGGCCGATCCCGCTGGACCCACCGGTGATGACCACAACCCTGGAGGCTTCCGACGCCATGGAGGACCCCTTCCCGGGCTTCAGTCTAGAGCCCCTGGAGTCTTCCCACCCTCAAGGAAGTCAGGCCGCTGCGCAAAAACCAACGTGACCCTTTCGTCAGCGATCTGGCCCCTCCCAAGGGGGAGTCTCGGGCTGCGGAAAGCCCCCGAAGCCCTGGTGGGACCTCGGACAGACGTTCCCCCGGTTCAGAACTTCAGTCCGGGAAGGAAAGGGATCCTCGAAGGGCAGGGTGGGCTGGCAAGCTGGATGCAGGCATGGAGGTCGGGAACGGTGCTGAGACGACTGGGTGGGCTCTTGCTTCTTGCCGCAGTGGCCTTTGGCCAAGGTGCCGCCCTGGAACTGAAGCCGGGCACCCGCCCCATCCTTCAGGTCCAGGCCCTGCACGGGGATGGAAAGGTCCGAACCCTGCGGATGCTCCTGGACACAGGGGCGGTGGATTGTGTGCTGGATCGTAGGGTGGCGGAAAGCCTCGTGGTGGGGCCCTTGAAGGAGGTCAAGATCCAGGGTTTCGGGGCGGGGTCCCGGAAGGCCTTTCGCCGGGTCTTTCGCGCCCTGACCCTGGCAGGGCGCACCCGATCCCAGGTGCCGGTGGTGGTGGCGGATCTGGCCAAGTCCAACCGTTGGCTGGATGCGCCCCTGGATGGGTTTCTGGGCATGTCCTTTCTGGGGGGATGCGTCTTCACCTTGGATCCCCTGGTGGCAACCTTCCGGTGGGGGGCGGAGGTGCCAAACGCACGGTGGTTTCCCTTGGAGCCACACGCCTCGGACCCCAGACCCTACGCCCGCCTGATGGGGGAAAGTCGCCCCCTCCTGCTGGACACCGGAGCCGGGGGCACCCTCTACGGTCTGGACCTGCCCTTGGACGAAGGGTGCGAAGTGGCCGGAGGGCTCACGGGGGTCCGGGCCATCGGCGTGGGGCAGCGGCGGATCCAGGTCTTCGGTGAGACCTTCGAAGGCACCCGGGTCCATTCCGGGGACGGCCAGCTCATCCTTGGGGCCGTATTCCTTCTGGGGGGTCCCGTGGCATTCGACCTGGACCAGCAGCGATTGGGCCTGGCCCAGGATCCCCAGGGGCGTCTCCACCGCGCCCCCGCGCGATCGGGGGAGGCCTTCTCCCCCATCGTCTGGAACCGCGAAGGACGGGCAAGCTTCCTGGAGGTGGTGGAGCTTCCCCCATGCAACCGCTGGTTCCGAGCGGGCTTCCGGGAGGGCGACCGCGTCCTGGGGGTGGAGGGATTGGATGGACCCCTGACCCTGGACCGCCTCAACGCCAAACTCCTGGAGGGCCGCCCCCTCCGGTGGACCCTGGAACGGAAGGGCAGGGCCTGGACCCTCACCAGCCCCGCCGAGAAGGAAATCCAATGGTTCGAGTGAGCCTGGACTAGCCCCATGGTCCCGCATGCCTCCCCTTCCGCCTTCGCTACCCGCAGCCTTCCCCTGCGCCTGGGCATGGCCTTGCTGGTGGGGGGGGCCCTCGTGGGGCTCGCGGGGCTCGTCCCCGGGCCCCCTTCGGTGCAGGTGGCCCGCAGCCCCGCTTCCACGGGGCGCCTCCAGGAGATCTGGTACCACACGGGCTACCCCGGGGGGGTGGGCGGGGCGGAGCGGGGCATGTCCGCGGAACGGGGGCCCACCAAAATGCCGGCCATCTTCGAGGCCATTTGCAGGGAAAAACTGGTGCTGCCCCAGCATCTGCACACGGACAGCCCCGGGGTGGAGGGGCACGGAGCCTTTGGAGCTCCCATCGACCTGGCCAGCCTCCGGGCCGTCCATGGGGATCCCTACCTCAAGGCCCTCTTCACGGGGGAGCCCGAGGAACTGGCCCTCTCCCAGGGCCTGCCCCGGTGGACCCCTGAGATTGCCCGGGGCTGGCTCCTCAACGTGGGGGGGCTGGCCCAGGCGGCGGAAACGGCCCTGGCCAAGGGCATCCTGACGGGCAACCTGGGCCATGGCTACCACCATGCGGGCCAGGGACTGGGGATGGGCTATTGCACCCTCAATGGATTGGCCGCCGTGGCCCACAAGATGCTGCGGGAGGGACGTGCCCGCCGGGTGATGATCCTGGACCTGGACGAGCACGAAGGGAACGGCACCGGCGAAATCGTACTGGGGGACCCTCGGATCTGGAATGTCACGATCCATGGCAGTCGCATGGTGGGACCGCCGGGAGCCCCCAACAACCATGTCCTCAGGGTGGGCCATGGACTGCTGGGAGATCCCCGGGCCCGGGACCTCCACTACTTGGCGGTGCTGGCGGACACCCTGCCAGGACTGCTCCAGCGCTTCGACCCCGACCTGATCCTCTACCAGGCGGGCATGGATCCCTTTGATGGCAGCGGGATCAGCCCCCAAGCCCTGGCCATTCGTGATGCCTATGTCTTCGGGTTGGCCAGGACCCAAGGACGCCCGCTCACCTGGGTCCTGGCGGGGGGCTATGCCCCGCTTCCCACCTTGGTGCAGCTGCACCTGGGCACGGTGGACGCCGCCAATCGGGTGCTGGAAGCCTGTCAACCCGGGGATGCCCTGGTGCATCACAGGCGGGATCCCTACACCTGGGCCAAAGATGGAGGCGTCCTCGCCTTCCCAGACTGGAAAGCCCTGCACCCCCAGCCCCTGCGGGTGACCCGTCCCCTGACCCTGAACGAAGCCCAGGCCGCGGCCTTTGCCGCCACCCGGGAACGCAAACTGCGGGAACAGCGGTTGCCGGAGGCAGACCTGCAGGCCGCCTACGCCCGGCTCGTGGACGGAACCGCACCAACACCACGCAGATGAGGTTGAACCACAGGAAGCGATAGGCTTTGCGTGCATCCCGTATTTGCCGCAAGGAGATGGTTTCAAGCTATTTGTTGTCAGAATGTTGGTTATGGCTCGACATGAATATAACGAAATGGTTGAGCCACAAATGAGTAAGCATTTTGTGATGACGATACCGTCCAATATATGAGTTGGTTGCTGTTTTTGAATACCGCAAAGATTTTGAGAAAATTTTTGTGTATTTTGTGTTTTTGTGGTTTCAAATCTTGAAATGAAAATTTGGCCACAAAAGCACAAAAGACACAAAAGACACAAAAGACACAAATAAACACAAATAGCCATATGTGTGTATGATTATCACAGTAGGTAACAATTTTTTAATCAAAGAATTTGAGATAATTTTTGTGTATTTTGTGTTTTTGTGGTTTCAAATCTTGAAATGAAAATTTGGCCACAAAAACACAAAAGGCACAAAAAATACAAAATACAATATGTGTGTGTGATTTATGCAGTAGGTAACATTTTTTGAATGTCACGAAGTAAATCCGAAAAAAAATATTCATTTGCAACCAAGGTTTCGCTGTTTGAATTTTTATTGATCATAATTGCATATGTAATTCCTTTTTCTGATTGATTTTCGAATTTGTGGTTCAAGCGTCATTACTTTCGACGCGAGTGCACGAACAAGCCTCGCCATGTGCAACATCCGTAGGCGGTTCCCAGATGCACCAGGGAGACCTTTGGGTTTCTGAGCACTGAAGGTGCCGCAAATCGATGGCTTCCTTGCGGTGGCCGAGGGTCCTTGATCGTCCCTGGTTTTGGCCCGGAGAGGCTTTGAGTCCTTCCGCTATCATGGAAATCCTGGAGTCCCAATGGCGAAGCGCTTCTACACCACGACCCCCATCTACTACGTGAACGACAAGCCCCACATCGGGCACACCTACACCACGGTGCTGGCGGATGTCCTGGCCCGCCACCACCGCATGATGGGCGAAGAGGTCTACTTCCTCACGGGCACGGACGAGCATGGCCAGAAGATCGAGAAGACCGCTACGGCCCGGGGCATCACCCCCCAGCAGCTGGTGGACGAAGTG
>CAZPUI010000232.1:0-7728 GCA_964589695.1 uncultured Solibacteraceae bacterium
CGGGACAACTCCCGGGGGAAGGCTTCCTCGAAGCCCTCCAGGCCGACCTTGCGGATGGCCTCGTGGGACTTCGCGCGGACTTCCTCCTCCGGCAGCTCCTTGGCCCGCAGCACCACCCGGACATTCTCTTCCACGGTCATCCACGGATAGAGGGCGAAATCCTGGAACACCATGGCCACCCCGGGATTGAGCCCCACCAGCCGCTGCCGATGGAAGCGGATCTCCCCCTTGGTGGCCTCCATGAGCCCGGCCATCAGGCGCAGCAGCGTCGATTTACCGCTGCCGTTGGGCCCAACGATGCAGAGGATCTCGTCCTGGAGAATCTTGAGGTTGATGTCCTCCAGGACCCGGTTCTCCTTACCCTTGGGACCATAAAAGGTCTTCTGAACGCCGCGCAGTTCACAAATCGGAGCGGTCATGGAAATCCCCTAACACAGAGGCACAGAGGCACGGAGGGCAAGAAAAGGAAGGTCTCAGATTCGGGCCATGACCTCCCAATCTCTGTGCCTCTGTGCCTCTGTGTTGTGAAGTTCATATTCTATCTCGTCACCGAGTAGCGGGTTTCAGCGAGGCGGTAGAGCGGCACCCAGACCAGGCGGTTGAACAGCACGACGAGGCCGGCCATGAGCAGGGCGCAGGCGGTGAGCAGGGGGAAGTTGCCCGCTTCCGTGGTCTGTTGCAGCAGCGCGCCCAGGCCGAATGTGCTGAAGGTCTGGTTCTTCACGGCAACATATTCGGTGACAATGCTGGCGTTCCAGGCGCCACCGGTGGCGGTCACCCAGCCGGTCACCAGGAACGGGAACACCGAAGGGAAGTACAGCTTCCAGGCGGTGCCCCAGATGCCGAAGCGGTAGGCCTTGGCGACCTCGCGCAGGTTGCTCGGGATGGCCTGGGCGCCGGCGATGATGTTGAACAGGAGGTAGGACTGGGTGCTCAGGGTCATCAGCAGGATGCTGCTGGTGAACAGGCTGATTCCATGGTGCTGCAACCAGACCACGAAGGCCATGAACAGGATGCTCATGGGGAAACTGGCCACCACCTGCACCACCGGTTGGAGGCGCCGGGACCAGGTGGGCGAGAGGCCGATCCAGAGCCCCACCGGCAGGGTCCAGAGGGTCGCCAGGATGGTGGAGGTGAGGACCCGGCCCATGGAGGCCGCTCCGGCCCGGAACAGCAGCCACCATTCCTGCCCGGACACCAGCCCCAGGATGCCCCAGAGCTTGAAGGCGCCCAGGGCGAGCAGCAGCAGCAGCATCACCAGCATGCCGAGCCCGAGTCCACGCCGGTAGGCGGCATTGTGGCCGGCCTGGATTTCCAGGGTCGGTTTGGGCCGGGGCGGGTGGGCCTGGCGCCTCCGTTCGAAGAATTGCCGGAAGCGGGTCAGCAGTTCGGAGCGGCGGAGCAGCTTCAGGAGCCAGCTGCGGTGCTTTTCCACCTTCACCGTATCGTCCAGCTGGAAGCGCTGGCTCCAGGCCACCACCGGTTTCCAGAGCAGCTTGTCGAGCAGGATGACGATGGTCAGCATGGTCAGGATGGCCTAGAGTTGCGCCTTGCCATTCCCCTGGTCGACGGCCACCGCCATGTAGGCGCCCACCCCCGGCAGCCGAAAATCCTGGCTGCCCTGGCGGAAGGCCTCGCTGGCCATCAGGAAGAACCAGCCGTTGGCCACGCTCACCATGGAGTTCCACACCAGCCCCGGGGTGGCGAAAGGCAGTTCCACCCAGCGGAACCGCTGCAGCCAGGACAGACCGTAGCTGCGGCTCACCTCGTCCAGTTCGGTGGGCAGGGTCTTCAGGCTCTGGTAGAAGCTGAAGGCCATGTTCCAGGCCTGGCAGGTGACGATGAGGATGGCCGCCGACAGCTCCAGGCCCAGGTTGCTCCGGGGGAAGAGGGACACCATGGTGAGCAGCACCGCGGGCATGAAGGCCAGGAGGGGCACGCTCTGGAGGATGTCCAGGACGGGAATGAGGATGCGCTCCGCCCGGGGATCCTTGGCGGCCCAGTAGGCCACCACCAGGGTGAACCCGAGGCTCATGGCATAGGCCAAGCCAGCCCTGACCATGGTGAAGAAGGCGTACTTGGGCAGGGCCCAAAGGGACTGGGAGATGGCCACTTCGGGGATCTGGGTGGCGGTCCAGGTGCGCCCCGTGAAGACCAGGGCGTAGATCAATCCCGCGAAGGCACCGAACACGAAGAGGTCCACCCAGCGGCGGCGCCGGATGGGGGCCGTCAGCAGACGGGTTGTCTGTCCCCAGACGGTGGTAAGAATCTGGTCGAGCATGGGCTCACCCGATGGATCGCCCTCACCCCAGACTGAAGGAGGGTGGGCGTAGGACAGGGAAAGGCGGGGCCGAAGGCCCTAGCCTCGACACGAAGGAGGTTCGTCGATGGTGCGTCTACTCATCTCGTCCTCCTTTCGTTCCTGATCCACGGCCAGCATGGCGCCGCCCGTGCCAGGGGTCAACCTCGTTTCCCGGCCGCGTGGTGCTAGTCTCTTCCCTACCGCTTAGGAGCGAAGTCACCCATGGACCAAGGGGCCCGGGTCATCGGCCATGCTCTGCAGGAGGGCACCCTCTCCCTGGGGGACCTGCATCGCGCCCTGGCCAACCTGGCGGAGGGTGAGGAAGACCGCCTGGTGCAGGTGCTTCTGGAGACCGGGGGCCTCAGCCTGGAACACCTCACCGAGATCGTGCTTGCCCTGGAATCCCACAGCCGACCCGGGTCCGGCATGCTCGGCGAACCCACCCCGCCCATGGGCACCCAGGGCACGGATCCCAATGTCGGGTCCGCCGCCCTCTCGAGCCTCCTCAGCCTTCCCAAATGGCGCCAATACCGGAACCTGCGCTTTGTGGGCGAGGGGGGGATGGGGCGCATCTTCAAGGCCTTCGACAGCACCCTCCGGCGGGTGGTGGCCCTCAAGGTGATGCGGCGCAATGACCCCGAGGTGCTGGCCCGGTTCATGCTCGAGGCCCAGCACCAGGCCGGTCTGGAACATCCCAACATCTGTCGGGTCTACGAGGTGGGGGAGCACCAAGGCCAGGCCTTCATCGCCATGCAGTTCATCCGCGGTGAACCCCTGGATGTGTGCCATCTCCGGCTTCCCATCATGGTGCGGGTGGAGCTCATGGAGATCGTGGCGGAAGCCATCCACGCCGCCCACCGCAAGGGCCTCATCCACCGGGATCTCAAGCCCGCCAACATCATGGTGGAACACCCCGACACCGAGGAGCGCAAGCCCTTCGTCCTGGATTTCGGGCTGGCCCGGGGCATCGACGCCTCGGGGTTCACCCGGGACGGGGTGGTCATCGGCACCCCCCACTACATGGCCCCGGAGCAGGTCCGCGGGGACCAACCCAACATCGGGCGCGCCACGGATGTCTATGCCCTGGGTGCCACCCTCTATGCCGTACTGGCGGACAAGCCCCCCTTCTGGGACAGCGAGGGCCTGGACTGCCTCCAGCGCACCCTCCACGAGGACCCCGCGTCCCTGCGGACCCTGGTGCCGGACCTGCCGGAGGACCTGGACACCATCGTCCTCAAGTGCCTGGAGAAGGACCCGCAGCAGCGCTACGAGTCCGCCCTGGCCCTGGCGGAGGACCTGCGCCGCCTCCGGGAGAACGAGCCCATCCGCGCCCGCAAGCCCACCCTGCGCTACCGCGCCCGCAAGTATGCCGCCCGCCACCGCGCCCTGGTGGCGGTGTCCGCCGTGGCCCTGGTGGCCGTCCTCGTCTTTTCGGGCCTGGGCATCGGCACCTGGGCCACCGCCCGGGCCCGCACCCGCCACGCCGCCCTCTACGTGCAGCAGGCGGAACGCCTGGAGGCCCTGGCCCGCTACATCCACCTTCAGCCCGCCCACGATATCCGACCCGAACTCCAGAAACTCCGGGAACGCCTGGGGGACATGGCAGGCCAGATCCAGCAGTCCGGACGCCTGGCCGCAGGGCCGGGCGCCTATGCCCTGGGCCGGGGCCACCTGGCCCTGGGGGACTTCGACAAGGCCCTGGAGGGCTTCCAGAAGGCCCAGGACCTGGGTTTCCGGGACCCCCTTCTCTCCCTGGCCCTGGGTCGCGTCCAGGGCCGCATGTACCAGCAGGCCCTGGACCGGGCCCACCGCATCACGGACAAGGACCTGCGGGAATCCGAAGTCAAGCGCGCCGCCCGGGACTGGCGGGACCGCGCCCTGGCCAACCTGGAGACCGGCGCCCAGGGCGCCCTGGAGAACCCTGACTACGACCGGGCCCTCATCGCCTTCTACGGCGGCCACCACGACGAGGCCCTGGCCAAGGCCCGCGCCTCCTTCCAGGTGGCCCCCTGGTTCTACGAAGCCAAGAAACTGGAGGCCGATATCCTCCAGGTCAAGGCCATGGCCGAACCCGACCCCCGGAAGGCCCTGGAAGGCCTCCAGGCCGCCGTGGCCGTCTTCCGCCAGGCCCAGAAAGTCGCCCCCAGCGACCCCGAACTCTGGCTCGGAGAGGCCCGGTGCTGGCGGGACTGCCTGCGGGTGGGGGTGCACCTCTCGGAAGTGCCCGAAGGCCTCATGGAGGCTTGCACGAGGGCTGTGGAAGCCGCTCAGGCCCTGCAGCCTGATTCCCCCGATGGACATGGGCTGCTCGCTTCAGGGTATGCTGCGCTTTCCGCACAACTAAGTGTCAGTGGTGCGCCACCCGGTAAATGGCTACCATTGGTCCGAAGACACGCTGAAACAGCATTTAATTCTGACCCCAACCACCGTGAAGCATTGGCTGCTTTAATCGAAGTCCTTGTTCAAAATGCTCGATATGCAATTGGTCAAAACAATCCAATGTTACTTTTAAACGAATCTTTATCACTTGCCAAGCGTTTTCTCGACTTAGAACCGAGAGATCGCGCCATGCTACTTGAGGCAGCGGCTGCTTGCCGATTTCAATTAATTTATGAAAGCAGGACTGGAGAAGCGGCTTGGCATTCTTTCGAAAAAGGCCTGAATCTAGTTCGCCAAGCAAGTGCTATTCACCAAAATGATCCAGATATTCTCTATCAAGAGGGAAACCTGTGGCTAGAGAGAGCTGAATACGAAAGAAGCATTGGCTTAACCAATAAAACCTCTTGCGAATTTGCCATTCAAGCATTCAGAAAAGCAATACAGTTCAATGCGCATCGACCGAAATTTTATGTTGGGATTGGTGGAGCAGCTTCTCTTTTGGCCGAATTCGCAATAAGTCTTAAAATAAACCCGAACAGCGAAATCGCGGAGGGAAAAAATGCATTCAAGCAAGCACTTGCAATTAAAAATAACGATTATAGCGCCTTATACGGACTCAGCAATCTTGTTTTGATGCAAATTAATTTTAATTTATCAAATCAAAGTCCAATCACAAACGAAATTCAGGAAATCAACGCATTAATGAACTCAATCAATATTCACGGAATAGAAATTTGGGACACTTTGCTATTAAAATCTCGTTTCGATTTGCTGTTGGCCAGAGCATCATCGTCTGAAAAGGGGAAAAAATATCATATTGCATGCTCAATCAAACATGCTCATTTGGCATCCAAACAAGCCGAATCTAATAATTTCGACTTATTTATAATGTTTGCAAAAATTTATTTAATTCTCAGCGAAACCAAATCAAACTTCAGGGAGCACCTAGAAAAAGGATTAACATTTTTGTTACGCGCTGAGAAGACAAATCCAAATAACATTGACGTTATAAAACTTTTCACGGTATATTTTGAAAAACTTTCTTTGATTGACAATCATTTTAATGGAAACGCCCGAGCATACTCTGCACGGGCGAAACAAAATAGAATGTTACTTTTTTAACAAAATTACGGCAGCGGTTGAGGAAAACACATCGGTTGTTTTCCCATAGCTCCCGGGAGCTCCTCTTCCTCGGGTTCTGCAGGCGCTGAAACCCCCTTCTTGACCACTTTTGGCTCCTTGGACTTCAGGGGTGCATTCCAGAGCTTTTCCGTTTCTTTGGCCATCTCGGGCTTGCCCTGACTGATGTAGAACCCTTTGAGCACTTCGATACCTTCATCGCTCCACACCAGGACATTAAGTTTCTTCGGGTCCACGATCACCGGAATCCGATCCTTGTAGAAGATCTGGATGTAGTCCACGACGGGTCGTTTCGGCTTCTTGGCCATGGCGCGCTCCTTGGGAGGTGGGTTGCGCCTCCAGCCTAGTGGATTGAATATGGCAGGATCAAGAATAAAATTAAAAAATCAAAAACAATATAAGCAACAATCCCGCCAAGCCGCTTGGGCCTCCCTCTATGGCGAGCACCCGGACCCTTCCGAGCTTGTACATGAGCTCTATGGATCTTTCGAAGACCCTACGAAGCCCAAAAGATGTCGAAACCAGAGTGGGAACCTATCCCAGGCGGATTCAGCGTGCGAGACGAGACACTCGCACTGTGCACTATCGTTGCTCCCACCAGGGACAACCTTCGAACAGCAGCCTACTGAATGGCTGCTGGGTAGCAGCTTGGGTGTTTACCCATCAGTGCGGGCAAGCTTTCCTCGCCAGGCTCATCCGCGGGCCGTAGCTTCTTCTGCGGTCGATTCCATCCCTCCAGGGTCAGCCGCGCTTTCTCGTGATTCCCCATTTGCTCGTAGTAGCGCGTCAGCACTTCCACCCCATCATTTCCCCATACCAACACGCAGGTCTGGGTGGTGTCGACGATCACCGGAGGCTGGTCGGCGTAGAAGACCTGAATGTGGCTGAGCTGCGGTCGGGTGGAGAGGGGCGCGTCCTGGGCCAAAGGTTCGGTTTCGCATAAGATCGTCTTCGACAAAATCCCTGGCGGTGTGCCGCTTTCCACCCGCTCCTGCCAGAGCCATTCCACCTTCTGCCCCTTGGCGTGGTGGCCCTTGTGCTCGTAGAAGCCCTTGAGGACCTGGACGCCTTCCTCACCCCAGGCCAGCACGCAGTGTTTCTTGGTATTGACGATCACCGGCGGGCGATTGGAGAAATAGACCTGGATGTAGCTAAGGGCAGGTCGTTCGGCTTTTCGGTCGGCCATCTTCCCCACGACAGGGGGCGTCCCGGGCTGGGATGGTACCGCCGCCAAGGAAGGAGCAAACAAGCTGGCAGCCACAAGCAGGGTGGAAAGGTAGGTCATGGTGTACTCCTAGGCGCGGGTTACCTGAACGCCAGCATACCCTAACGGAATTCGCCCTGTCCCCCACCTGGAAGCGCCCCGCACGCCCTTGCCCCTACCAAATACTCCCGGGCGTTTTCAGGCAAAGGCTAGGGCCTCGCCACCATCCTCAGGAGGGTCTTGATAACCTCGTCGGTACCCACCCCATCCGCTTCGGCCTCGTAGGTGAGCAGCATGCGGTGGCGCAGCACATCCGGGGCCAGGGCCACCACATCGTCGGGCAGCACATGGTTCCGCCCCGAGAGGTAGGCATAGGCTTTGGCGGCGGCCTGGAGGGCAAGGCCGGCCCGGGGGCTGGCGCCGCATCGGAGCAGCTCCTGCCCCTTCCACGCGGGCCCATGGCCGGGGCGGGTGGCCTGCACCAGACGCACGATGTAGGTGCGGATGGCCTCATCCAGCCGCACCCGGGCCACCTCGGCGGCGGCCTCCAGCAGGGTGGGGGCGTTCATCACGGGATGGACCTTCTCCTCGTGGCCGTCGGCCCGGCGCAGGACCTCGCTTTCCTCCTGGGCGGAGGGGTAGTCCACCCGGAGCTTGAAGAGGAAGCGGTCCATCTGGGCTTCCGGCAGGGGGAAGGTGCCCT
>CAZPUI010000233.1:0-3240 GCA_964589695.1 uncultured Solibacteraceae bacterium
TTCGTATAAATTTGGGTTGCGGCTGTACTGCGACGGTACTCGAAAAGTGGTCCTTGCAGCCTGGAGAATCAACCACCATCGAGACCACCTTCAACCCCCAGGGCATGCACGGTCAGGTCAAGAAAATCATCCAGGTGCTGAGCAATGATCCCATCAACCACCTCAGTGTCCTGACCTTCGACGCCGATATCGCTTCCGATTTCGTGCTCAGCACCCCCGCCGTTCATTTTGCGGAAGTCCCGCGCCACGCCCGCCGCCAGGCGGAGGTTCGTCTGGGCTCGGGAACGGGAACCGCGGTCGCACTCGAAAACCTTTCGGCCCCGGGTGCGGCCTACCTGTCAGGCGTGTGGAGGAGCCAGGGAAAGGATGCGGTGGTGGAGGTCCGATTGGATGCCGCCAAGGTCCCCCCAGGAAAACTTCAAGGTCGAGACACCCTCGTGGTGGAGACCAAGCACCCCAGCAGTGCTCGCATCCTCATTCAGGTGACCTGGAGTCTGCAGATGGATGACTCGGACCTGCCCTAGGTCAAGGTCCCCTCGAGCCTCAGGTCGCTGGCTGGCCTGAGTTGCCGCTCCCCCTTCCCCCAACCGCGCCAATCCCTCATGAAGAGGGGTGGGTGCGCCTTTTCAAGGAGAACCCCCATGAACCACCGTATCAACTGGCCAAGAGCAGGGGTGGCGACCGCCTTCTGCCTGCAGGCTTCCCTGCTGATGGCACAAACCTCGGATCCCCAAGTCCCTAAAATTGCAGTTCTTAAGGCCCAGGTCACGGTTCCGGTGGTGGCCACGGCCGAAAACCTCCAAGGGGATGGACTTCTGGGGGTGACACGGGTGGATGTCCGAAAATTCACCACCCCGCGCTCCGTGAAGGCCTACATCAATGGCCTGGTCCGCGAAACCTCCACCTACTACTTGGTTCAGGTGGCCTTCAAGAAGCAGGTCCGCATCGGCGGTGCCCTGCTCATGGTGAGCGTGGGCGGGAACATGACGGCGCTGCAGGAGGATCCCGATGGCATGGGTGCGGCCGGTGTGGTCTACCTGGATGGGGACCCCATGGGCGCCACGGTCCATGTGGCCCATGACCGGGACTTCGACCTGCAGAGGGTGGCCGACCACGAAGGCGACACCCCCACGGTCAATCCAAGATTCGAACTGGGCCTCCAACCCCGGGCATTCGCCCTGGGTGGCCTGACGCTGCAGAAGAAGTAGGGGAGGTCGACCATGTCCTATCTGCGTTCGCTTCGTGCCTTCGGCCTGATCCCCATGCTGGCCCTGGTGGCCCCCATCGCCCATGCCCAGTCGGATCCCTCCACCACGGGCTCGTTGGCGGTTTCGACGGAGGAATACACCCTTGGGGATCAGTACTACACCACGCTGGATATCTCGCCCGTGGAGCACACGGGGGTGGTGTTCTATCCCACGAATTTGACGGGCACCCACAAGCTCATCGTCCTCCTCCATGGCCGCCATTCGACCTGCGGAACCAGCACCCTGGAATGGCCCTGCGCCGGTGGCCGTCAGCCCATCAAGAGCTTCCGGGGCTATGACTATGCGGGCCAGCAGCTCGCGAGCAACGGCTACATCGTGATTTCCATCAGTGCCAATGGCATCAATGCCAAGGACAACAACGCCTCCGACTATGGTGCCCTTGCACGGGCCCAGCTGATCCAGAAGCACATCAACTGGTTCCGGACCATGAACACCACCGGGGGCACGCCCTTCGGGAGCAAGTTCGTGGGCAAGATCGATTTCAGCGCCCTGGGAATCATGGGGCATTCCCGGGGTGGCGAAGGTGCCCTGCGGTACGATGCCTTCAACCGTGCCCAGGCCAGCCCCGAGAACCTGAAGGTCATCATTCCCATCGCCCCCACGGATTTCAAGCGCCAGCAGGTCAACAACGGTGTGGCGGTCAATCAGATCCTGTCCTACTGCGATGGTGATGTGTCCAACATCCAGGGCCTGCATGTGTACGACGACAGCCTGACCAAGATGACCACCAGTGGCCAGCAGAGCTACGTCACGGTCATGGGGGGCAACCACAACTTCTACAACACGATCTGGACAGGTGATGACTGGTCCAACAGCGATTCCTGGTGCCAGGGTTCCAACCGCCTCAGCATGGCCAACCAGAACGCCGTGGGGAAGGCCTACATGGCGGCCTTCTTCCGCACCGCCCTGGGGGAAAGCCAGTTCTCGGGCTACGCCGATTTCAGCGCAGGCTATGTCCCTTCGGTGAGCACGCAGAAGCTCCACTTCGCCTACCATGCCAACGACACGGTGCGTCGGGACCTGAATCGCTTGAATGTGGCCGCCGACCTGAGTGGCACCAACGTCCTGGGGGGCGCCACGGCCAACAGCGGCTGGTCCACCTTCGCGATCTGCGGGGGGACCTCCTACTGCGTGGTCAACAGTTCCGGCAAGGAACCCCACACCGCCTCCCTGGGGAGCGGGAACCGGCTTCTCCAGGTGAACACCGCCTGGTCCGCCAGCGGGGCCACCTTCAGCAATGAGATTCCCGCGGGTGCCAACCGCGATGTGTCCGGTTTCGATTTCCTGGACATCCGGGCCAGCGTCAATCCTTCCAGCAGCAGCAACCCCTCGGGCCAGAACCAGGACTTCTCCATCCGGTTCACCACCGCGGCGGGAGCCACCCAGTCCCTGAAGGCCAGCACCTACACCGATGCCCTCTACTTCCCCCCGGGGAGTTCCTCCTACACCCCCAGGATCTGGTTCAACACCGTCCGCATCCCCTTGTCCGCGCTCACCCTGGACAAGACCCAGATCGCCAAAGTGGAGCTGGTGGCCGACCAGAAGGCCACGGGGGCCATTCTCTTTGCCGAAATGCAGTTCTCGAAGAAGATGAACAGCACCCCGGCCGGCCTCACCATTGCGACCAACCCCGCGAACCAGACCGCGAACGCGGGCAGCTCCGTGAGCTTCACCGTGGCGGGCCAGGGGGGCACCACGCCCTATGCCTACCAGTGGTACAAGAATGGGACGGCCGTCAGTGGCGCCACCTCCGCCACCTACACCTTCACGGCGGCGGCGGGGGACAACGGTGCGAAGTACAAGGCCACCGTAAGCGACAGTTCGAGTCCCGTTCAGACCGCCACGAGCACCGAGGCGACCTTGACGGTCAATACGAACTTCTCCATCAAGACCCACCCCGTGAACCAGACGGTGAATGCGGGCAGCTCCGTGAGCTTCACCGTGGCGGGCCAGGGGGGCACCACGCCCTATG